>JAJQDJ010000277.1 GCA_021202205.1 Erysipelotrichaceae bacterium | reverse complement strand
TATAGCACATATTTTTAATTTTTCATAGTTTTTCATAAACTTTTGACTCTACCTTAATGAATTGTGTTTCGGTCGTTTCATTTGTCATATTAAGACGATTAAAAATAACAACAAAAGTTGTCTTATGATATCGACTTGTAGCAAATATTTGACCGCCATGCATTTGCACAATATTTTTAGCTATTGCCAAACCTAAACCTGTACCTCCAGTAGAAGAAGAACGTGAAGAATCAGTCCTATAAAATTTGTTAAATATATATGGTAAGTCTTCCTCATTAATAGTTTGACCATAGTTAATAATCTTTATTGTTATATTTTGTTCATCATTCATAACTTCTATTTCAATATCACTATCATCATCCCCATATTTAATAGCATTTGAAATAAGATTATCAAAAACCATAGCAATCAGTTGTCCATCTCCATTGATATATAGATGCGTATGACTCATGGTGACAATAGGATTTAAATGATGATCTTGAAAAGATGCATAAAATTCATCAATAATTTGCATCATTAATTCTGAAATATTGATAATACTCTTATTCAATTTAATATCTGCCTGATTAAGACTTGTAAATTCAAATAAATCATCCATCATAGCTTGTAATCTTTTAGATTTCTCATAAGCAACAGAAGAGTATTTTTGTATCTCCTCTTTCGTTAGATCTTCCTTATTTTTTATTAACTCCAAATAACCTACAATCGTAGTTAATGGCGTACGCAAATCATGTGCCACATTTGTAATAAGATCATTCTTTTGCTTTTCTGCATTCCTTTCAGAATCAAAAGCCAATCTCTCATTTTCCTTTAGAATAATACTTTCTTTTTCTTTCTGTTCTAATGTATTGGCTAAAGCGATAATGTTAGCTGCTAACATACCTAATTCATCATCATAATCTATAGATATATCAACACTATAGTCGCCTTTGGTAACTTCCTGAATCTTATTACTTAATATACTAATATAATTCAATGTAATATCCATTAAATCAAAGAAAATACTTAAAAATAGTATTAATGAAATAATAAAATTAATAAAATAAATAATTTCTGTTGGAGTACCAAACAAATCAAAACAACCAACGATAATATTTAAAGCACTATAACAGATAAATGTTAAGACATAAGTCAATACTAAGTTAATCAATAAACGCCAACGAAAACTACTCATAAAAAGTCTTCTAATACGATATAAAACTTTTTGAATAATATTCAATATATTTTGAACTATTATCATAAATCAAACTTATAACCATTACCCCAAGCAGTTTTAATATGCACAGGGCGTCTAGGCTGCCTTTCTATCTTTTCTCTTAATTTTCTAATATGAACCATAACCGTATTAGCAGGATTATTAGACTTTTCATGCCATACACTTTCAAAAATATCTTCGATAGAAAATACTGTTCCTGGCTGACTTGCCAGTAATATAAGTATTTCATATTCTATTCTTGTTAGAGAAACTTGTTTACCATCAACTGTAACTGACTTTTTCTTGGTATCAATAATCAAATCAGTAGCAACAATAATATGTGATTGATCTTCTATAGGTTTATTGAATATCTGTGCTCTTCTAAGTTGAGCTTTCACTCTAGCTACGAGCTCCATAGCATTAAAAGGTTTGGTAATATAATCATCAGCACCTGTTAATAAACCATCAATTTTATCATTATCTGCTGTCTTGGCAGACACTAAAATAACAGGTATATTATATTTCTCTCTAACAAGTTTTAAAGCTTCAATACCATCAATACCAGGCATCATGACATCTAACAAGACCAAATCTATATGAAAATGATCAATATCATCAATGAGTGTAGAAGCATCATATCTTTTTTCTACTGTATAACCTTCCTGTATTAAATAAATTTCTATTAAATCTGTAATTTCCTGTTCATCATCCACAACAAGAATATGAGGTGTTGTTGTCATAATTATCATCTCCAATATCTATTATAAAGAAATTCTTAAAAACAACAAGTAAATTATGAAAGAAAGTGATTGCCTTGCAAAATGATTTTTGCTAGAATAGTAAAGGGCACCCACTCTGTTTACTGAAGTGCATTTTTTATTTGTTGATGAAAGGAGAAAGATAGATGACGAAGTATATATTTGTTACTGGTGGTGTTGCATCTGGTTTAGGTAAAGGTTTAACAGCAGCATCACTTGGTAGAATATTAAAACAAAGAGGATTAAAAGTCTTTATGCAAAAACTTGATCCGTATATTAATGTAGATCCAGGAACAATGTCACCATTTCAACATGGTGAAGTCTTTGTAACAGCAGACGGGGCTGAAACAGATTTGGATTTGGGACACTATGAAAGATTTATTGATGAAGAATTAAACAAAGATTGTTCTGTAACAACTGGTAGAATATATAGTAATGTTATCTCCAAAGAAAGACGTGGAGATTATTTGGGAGCAACAGTACAAGTTGTACCCCACATCACTAATGAAATCAAAGCACGTATTTATGCTGCTGCTAAAAGCAGTGCTGCTGATATTATGATTACAGAAATTGGTGGGACTGTTGGAGATATTGAAAGTTTACCTTTTATTGAAGCAATTAGACAAGTACGTATTGAAAAAGGTTATGAAAATACATTTTATATTCATACGACTTTACTTCCTTATATTGGTGCTAGTAAAGAGGTTAAAACTAAACCAACACAACATAGCGTTAAGGAATTAAGAGGCTATGGTATCCAACCTGATATGATTGTTTGTCGAAGTGATAGACATTTCGGTGATGATTTAAAAGGAAAGATTTCTATGTTCTGCAATGTACCTACTGAATGTGTGATTTCTAACTACGATGTGAATGTTTTATATGAACTTCCAATTATGTTACATGAACAACATATGGATGATTTAGTTTTAAAACATTTACAATTAGAAGCACCCGAGGCAGATATGCAAGAATGGGAAGGCTTAGTTGAAAGAGTTACATATCTAGATAAAGAATTGACTATTAAAATGGTAGGTAAATATGTCCAATTACCAGATGCTTATTTATCTGTTAACGAAGCATTAAAACATGCAGGCTATTATGAAAATAGTGTGGTTAATATTGAATGGGTGAATGCTGAAGATGTGACAGAGGAAACAACTGATGCATTGTTGAAGGATGCAGATGGTATTTTGGTTCCAGGTGGTTTTGGCGAAAGAGGGATTGAGGGAATGATCAATGCTGCTCAATATGCAAGAGAGAATAAAATTCCATATTTAGGTATTTGCTTAGGTATGCAAATTGCATCTATTGAATTTGCAAGAAATGTTTGTCAATTAGAAGATGTCAATTCTATAGAGCTTGATCAATTCTGTAAAACACCTATTATTCATCTGATGAGCGATCAGAATTTAGAAGATATGGGTGGTACACAAAGATTGGGTAATTATGAATGTGAACTTAAACCAAATACGAAAGCTCATACACTCTATAATACAGATTTAATATTGCAAAGACATCGTCATCGTTATGAATTTAACAATAAATATAGGGATTTGTTTGAAGAAAATGGTATGATTGTATCTGGTAGAAATCCAGAAAGAGATCTGGTAGAAATTATTGAGCTTAAAGATCATCCATATTATGTAGCTTCACAATTCCATCCGGAATTCAAATCAAGACCAAATCGCAGCGAACCATTATTCCAAGGTTTAATTAGTGCAGCTTTTAAAAGAAAATATGAGAAATAAATGTCATTATATAATGGCATTTTTTATTGAGATTTTGTCACATAAAGTATATAATTAATGTGACAAAGGAGATGGTTATATGAATTCATTATCTGATAAAATAATAAATAGAATGGAAGAAATGCCAAAAGGAACTATATATGCAAATAATGATTTTTATGACTTGGGGAATTCTGATGCAATTAGACAATCTTTATCACGATTAACCAATGAAAATAAAATATATAGATTAATTGATGGCTATTATACAATTCCTTATTATATAGAAATAATTCATGAATATAGCTATCCTTCTAACGATGAACTGGCAAAAAAAATAGCAGATAAATATGCATGGAATATTGCTCCTTATGAAGATACAGCATTAAATCGAATTGGAATTTCTACTCAAGTGCCTGTTGCATATGAATATATCAGTGATGGGCCTTATCGAGAATATGAATATATGGATAAAACGATAAAATTTAAGCATACAGCTAATAGAAATATTTCTCCATATTCACAACAAGTTTCACTTATTATTCAAAGCATAAAAGCCATTGGCAAAGATAATATAACTGATAAACACATTCAGATTATAAAACATTATAAAGATGAATATGTATATGATGATTTATTAAAAGAAACAAAATCATTGCCTGTATGGGTTTATAATATTATTAAAATTATATGTGAGGAGACTATGAATGAATAATTTTTTGAAAATAAATAATGAGGATAAAAAGAGAATAATAATAAATACTAGTAGAAAAACGAACATGTCTGAGGCAATTATCGAAAAAGATTTTTGGGTTTGTTGGGTATTAAAATATTTGTTTTCACAATTTGATTATAAAAACTACATATGTTTTAAGGGAGGAACTAGTTTATCAAAAATTTATAATTGTATTGAAAGATTTTCGGAAGATATAGATCTAGCAATGGATTGGAGTGTTTTGGGAATTGTAAAGGATGAAGCATATGAAGAACGTAGTAAACGTCAACAAGAGTTTTTTAATAGAGCGTCAAATTTAAAAACTGAAGATTATTTAAAAAATGTTTGGCTACCATTAATAAAAAATGATTTTAGTAAGTTAATTCATGAAGAATATACATTATATTTTGATACTTCTAACTCTTAAACAATATGTTTTCTATATCCAAAAATATATTTTGATACATGAGTTTTGCTTAT
>JAJQDJ010000140.1 GCA_021202205.1 Erysipelotrichaceae bacterium | reverse complement strand
CATATAGCATACCATACCTTATTGGATGTCCCACCTCGCTATTTGACGCATACCAAAAAGAAATTGCCAGACGTATGAATATGTCAGAAAAACATATTAGTAGATTGATTAATGGTGATGTTATATTAACACCAGATGTGGCAGTTCGTTTGGAAATGGTTTTAGGTATTCCTGCTTATGTTTGGAATAATCTAGAATCTGTTTATCGAGAAAAACTGATTAAGGCAAATGCAGAAAATCAAATGGATTCTGATAAGGAAATTATGAGAAAATTGCCCTATAATGAAATGTCAAAACTTGATTGGGTTCCTGTAACTAGGAAACCATCAGAAAGAGTCATTAATTTAAGAAAATTTTTTGAGGTTGTCAATCTTGAATTAGTTATGGATAAACAGATCGCCCCTGTTGCATGTCGTCAATTATCAAAAACTGAAAAAAGTGATTACGCACTTTTGGCTTGGGCGCAAGAAGCAAAACTAGAGGCAAGACAGATTGAAACATCATCCATCAATTTAAAAGCATTAAAAAAAGATATCCCTGATATTAAAAAAATGACAATCGAAAATCCTGAAGATTTTTCTCCAAAATTAATATCAATTTTATCTCATTGTGGTATAGCTTTGGTATTTTTACCTCATTTAGATGGATCATTTCTTCATGGTGCAACATTTAAAGATGGTAAGAAGATTGTAATGGGACTGACTGTCAGAAGGAAATATGCTGATCAATTTTGGTTTAGCCTATTTCATGAATTAGGACATGTATTACTTGGACATATCAATCATGTGGATGGATTAACAGATGAGGATGAACAAGCGGCTGATGATTTTGCGAGTAATAGTTTGATTGATAATGAATCTTTTGAAAACTATGTTAAGAATTATAAAATCAACAAAGATACGATTATCAATTTTTCTAAAGATTATGGAATAGATAGAGGTATTTTGGTAGGAAGATTACAGAAGGATGGTTATATTCCTTATAATCGATACAATAGTCTTAAAAAGAAATATATGATGGATTGAGGCGTGTTTAATGGATATATTAAAAGCAAAACATACTGATTTTATAACACTAGAAGATATATCAGGAGAAATTTTTGAAAGTGAGCAGGGTATACCAAAATCATTGACACATATTGATGATGATAACAATCCACAATGGTGGTATGTATTAGATGATAAAATCATTGTTGGTACTATATGTGCCTATTTTGAAGATAATAAATGTCATATGGGTAGAATAGCTATTATACCTAGTATGAGAAATAAAGGAATTGCTACAAAAATGATAAGACAAGCTTTGGAGGATCTGTTTTTACAAGGTGTTGATACAATATACTTGGAAGCTAGAGATGTTACAGTGCATATGTTAGAAAAGATGGGTGGAAAAGTCAATGGTGAACCTTTTGAGTTTTATGGCGATATATGTACTCCTGTTGTTATTAATAAAAGAAATTATATAGAAAAGTAAAAATGCGAGATTGATTCTCGCATTTTTATGTTTAGGGGATTTTATATATTTATGTCTTTTCTTTATTTTAGTACATACCGCCCATGTCTTGAGCACCAGCACTAGGAGTATCTTCTTTAATTTGAGCAACACCAGCTTCTGTTGTAATGAACAATGCAGAAATACTAGCAGCATTTAATAAAGCACTACGAGTCACTTTAGTTGGATCGATGATACCTTTATCAAACATTGATACCCAAGTACCTTCCTTAGCATCAAAGCCTTGACCATCTTCAACTTTCATTTGTTGTTCAACGATTTCATCACTATTGAATCCTGCATTTTCAGCAATTTGACCCATAGGAGTAAGTAATGAATCTAAGACAACTTTAATACCTTTTTGTTTATCAACATCAGTTGATTTCAATTGATCTTTTAAGGCAACATAAGCATTAACCAATGTTACGCCACCACCCATAACAATACCTTCACTAACTGCAGCTTTTGTAGCATTTAAGGCATCTTCAATTCTTAATTTCTTTTCTTTTAATTCTGATTCAGTAGCGCCACCAACTTTAATAATAGCTACACCATTACTTAATTTACCTAATCTTTCAGCCAAATTCTTCTTATCATATTCTGATGTAGAATTTTCAATTTGGGCTGAGATTTCATTAATACGATCTTTGATAGCAGCTTCATCACCAGCACCACCAACCATTGTTGTATGGTCTTTTGTAATATGAACTTTCTTGCAAGTACCCAAATCACTCATTTGCATATCCTTTAAGTTCATATTTAAATCTTTACTATAGAATGTAGCATTTGTTAATGTTGCAATATCTTGTAAACTATCTTTTTGGTTATCACCAAAACCAGGTGCTTTAGTAGCGACAACATTGAATGTACCTCTTAATTTATTGACAACAATAGTTGAAGTCACTTCTTGTTCTAAATCATCAGCAATAATTAATAATGGCTTATTAGATTGCATAACTTGTTCTAGAATAGGTAAGATTTCTTGAACATTACTAATCTTTTGATCAGTTACCATAATTAAAGGATTATCCATATCAATTGTCATCTTTTCTCTATCTGATACCATATATGGAGAAATATAACCCTTGTCATATTGCATACCTTCAGCTACTTCTAATTCAGTATCAAAACTATTAGATTCATCAACAGTAATAACACCATCTCTACCAACTTTTTCCATAGCTTCAGCAATATAAGAACCAATTTCTGAATCACTAGAAGAAATTGTAGCAACTGATTTAATATCATCACTTGTTTCAACTTTATGTGATTTATCTAAGATATAATTAGCGACTTCCTTAGAAGCATAATCAATACCTTCTCTTACTAATTGAGGATTAGCACCTTTTTCTACAGCTTTTAAACCATTTTGAATCATACTTTGAGCTAAAATAGTAGCAGTAGTTGTACCATCACCAGCAACATCATTTGTCTTATTAGCAACTTCATATACTAATTTGGCACCCATATTTTCAAAGGCATCTTCTAATTCAATTTCTTTGGCAATACTGACACCATCATTTGTAATCAATGGTGAACCATAACCTTTATCCAATACAACATTACGTCCCTTAGGACCAATTGTAACCTTAACAGCATCAGCTAAAGTATTCACACCATCTAACATGGCATCTCTAACATCTTTTGAAAAACGAATTTCTTTACTCATATTATTAAGCCTCCATTTCCACAATAGCCAAGATATCTTCTTCTTGTAAGATCATATATTCATCTTCGCTTTCATCTTTAAACTTTGTTCCTGAATATTCTTTAAAAATAACAGTTGTACCAGGTTGTAATTGTTCATCACATTTAGGACCTACAGATACAACGGTAGCTTTATTACTAGCTTGTTCTTTTGGAGTAGTCAAGATAATTCCACTAGCAGTTTTATTTTCTGCTTTTTCCTTTTTTAAAATAACATAATCATGTAATGGTTTTAACATTCTTATTTTCCTCCTTTTTAATTTAGCACTCAATCATTTGGATTGCTAACAATGCTTATTATAATCATGCATGTGAACTGAATGTGAACATTTAGCACTTATTATGTAAAAGTGCTAAATCGACAAAATCTTTATTTTTGATTTGTTTGATGCATCGTAAAGTATTTGTTATACTGTTTTATGAGGAGAGAAGATCATGAAACTATGAAAACAAGGAAAAATAGCACTTATAGCTTTATTGATTATTTGTATTGTTGTGGTATGTTTTATATTCATTAATAAAAATAAAGCTTTAACACTTAATGGTGATGAAGAGGTTATTATTAATCTTAATGAAGAATATATTGATGAAGGTGTCAATCAAGCTGGTGCCCAAATATCAGGCAATGTTGATACATCCATACCAGGAGATTATACAATAACCTATACTTATAAAGATAAAAGTATTAGTCGTATGATTCATGTTGTTGATGAAAGCAGTGTTGTGATGAATTTAAATGATTCTTCAGATACTTATGTAAAGTTGAATGAAACATATATTGACTCAGGTTGTCATGTTATTGATAAAACTGATGGTTATAATTTAACAGATCAAGTAGAAATCAGTGGAAGTGTTGACACATCACAAGTGGGGGGACTATACGATTACTTATTCCATCACATATAACTATATTACCAAAACAAAACAAAGAATCGTTCATGTGGTCGAAGATATGGATAAAAATTCTGATGGGATAGCCGTATTAATGTATCATTATGTTTATACTAAAGATGATATTCCAGATAGCTTAAATTCCAATTATATTTTAGATACTGATTTAGAAGCACAATTACAATATTTAAGTGAAAACAATTACTGTTTTCCTAGTTATCAGGAATTAGCTGCTTATGTCAAAGGAGAACTGACATTACCAGAAAAAAGTGTTATTTTAACGTTTGATGATGGTCAAAAAGGATTTTTGAACTATGGTATACCATTACTTGAAAAGTATCAAATACCTGCCACATCCTTTGTTATAGCGTCCTAAGCAATCTGCCGCAGGTTCGAATCCTGTCATGGACGCTTTCTCAATCTCTGAAAAGCCTTTGTTTATCAAGGCTTTTCGGATTTTTTGTTTTTGAATTATATCTACGTTATGTGTTAATACTTTTGAACTGTGAATCTATCCGATGTAGCAAAAATCTGCTTTTTTGAATGAAAATTTTTGCTAACACTTTTTTATAAAAATTCAGGTCTGTGTTGGCCGTGCTAACACTTTTGCTAAAACAATCGAAAAACCAGGCGACATTTAGGTTTATAAGATTAAAACTTCAAGTGAAAAATTTGATTATATGAGATAAATTTTTTAATTTGAAGAAAAAAAACAGTTAATGATTCAAAACTTTTTGTCGTTTTTATAAGCAACATGTTGCAGGTTTGAAACAGTCATGGACGCAATGTCATTAAGTTTATTTTTAAGAAATTATATGTTAATGACTTTACGGGT
>JAJQDJ010000120.1 GCA_021202205.1 Erysipelotrichaceae bacterium | reverse complement strand
AAAGGAACAGGTAGTGAAAAGCCTAAATATTATACCAAGCTTTGACACTACCATATTATTATTGAGGTGAAATTATTATGAAATTAGAAATTAAATTAGTTTTATTTGGATTGTTTTTTTCCATATTATGTATGATTGGTTTCCATTTATTGTTTTATATTCATTTAAAAGATATCTATGTATGCCAAGTCGGTATTTATGCTCTTGAAGAAAATAAAAATGCAAAAGTATATGAGTTAAATGAAGCTGGGTATGATGCTTACACTTATGTTAAAGATAATCAATATTATGTTTTATCAATGATGAGCGAAGATATAAATGAAATTGAAACGCTAGCTAATGAAGTTAATGGCATAGTCAAGACCTATCGCATCAATGATAATATAAGTTATGAAGATTTATTAAATCAATTAGAAGAAGGTAATATAAGTGATTAAAAATTTACCAATTGAAGAGAATCCTCGCGAAAAAGTCTCTTATTGAAGGTATTGATTCTTTGAATAATGTCGAATTATTGGCATTGATCTTAAGAACGGGAAGTCATGAGGAATCAGTATTACAATTGTCTCAAAGATTATTAAATGAAATTGGGGGTTTTCAGCAATTGCGACAGGTTACATATGCGAAATTGATTTCTTTAAAAGGCATTAATAAGGCTAAAGCTATATCGATATTAAGTATATTAGAAATAGCTAAGAGATTAAAAGATGTGACGCAAGTTGATAGTATATTACAAACACCTGAAGACATTTATCAATATATAAAAAATGAACTCATGTTTATGCCACAAAAGAATTTTCTTGTTTTATGTTTGGATTGTCGTAACCATGTTATTAAGAAAAAAACAATTTTTGTTGGGTCAGTCAATACTAGTCTTGTTACGCCTAGAGAAGTTTTTAAAGAAGCAATTGAATTCAATAGTTCAAAAATTGTTTTAGTACATAATCATCCAAGTGGTGATGCTCATCCTAGTCATGAAGATCTTTCTTTAACAAAAAAATTTTTAGAATTAGGGAAAATGTTAGATATTGAAGTTTTAGACCATATAGTTATTGGTTGGAATCAATATTTTAGTATAGCAGCAATGAAATTTGTAATATGTGAAAAAAATTGAAACTTGCATAAATTATCAAACACGAATTGCTTTTTTTGATTATAGATATTATAATGTAAAGCGACAAGGGGTGATATTTTGTTTAATAACAATAAATCAGGTAAACAACGAAGAAGAGTGATTATTATAACTGTAGTATTGGTTTTGTTTTCGGTGTTTACTCTCATTACAAATCGTTCACCATCAAAAATTGAAACAATGTGTAAAGATGTTGTTGCTAATATTGAGTATTATGTTATTAAGGCTCCAATACAATACGTTACAAATCTTATAGATGAATATACATCATTAAAAGATGTGTTTGAAGAAAATGCGCAATTAAAAGAACGTTTTGATGATCTTGCAAGAGAAGCCGCTATGAATGAGGTTTTACAATCAGAATTGGATGATTTAAAGGAATTAACTGAAATTGATTATTTACCAACAGATTATCAGATTAAATATACATATATTATTTCTCGTGACGCAGATAACTGGAATAGTGAAGTAACCATTAATTCAGGAAGCTTGGGTGGTGTTGAAGTAGGTATGGCTGTCATAAGTTCTGATGGTATGATTGGAACTGTCACAAGTGTGAATGATATTTCTGCTACTGTGACTTTATTATCTAGTGAAACATCCTCTACTCAATTACCCGTTATGATTCTAAGCGGTGATGATACTTACTATGGTTTATTAAATCGTTATGATTTATCAACACAAAGTTATTATGTTACTCTTTTAAGTGATGCTGAAACAATTGAAAATGGCTCTCAGGTTGTAACCAGTGGTTTAGGTGGAGCTGGAAAGAGTCCTAAAGGCATTTTAGTTGGTACTGTTGATAATTATTCTGCGGGAAACGAAACGACGGAATCAAGTTGTAGTGTAACACCAAGTGCAGATTTTGATTCTTTAAATTATGTTGCAGTTGTTCAAAGGGTGAATGACGAATGAAATCAAGATTAAGAGATAGTTATATTTTTAAATGTTTTATCATCATTATAATTTGCTTTGTCGTTGATAGTACAATATCGTTTTTTCTGCCTTACAATTATACCAAAACTGGCGTTTTTATTGTTCCATGTATTGGTTTGATGATGTTTGCGTTATTGGTAAAAACAATAGAAGGAGAAGAAAGATATTTGTTTGCTGCTCTATGTGGTCTGTATTATTCTATTGTTTATTCTAATTTTCTGGCTATCTATATTCTTGTATATTTAATGATTGCTTTTTCTAGAACACTTTTTAAATTAGAAAAATTAACACTCATCGAGGCTATTATATACTGTGGTTCGACAGTATTAGTACAGGAGATTATGTTATACTGGATTATGTGGATTACCAATATAACGAGATATCCAATGATGTCATTTCTCATCATGAGGCTTTTGCCAACAGTATGTTTTAATATGATTTTATCTGTTGGTGTTTATTGGATCTACAATAAAGTCAAAATTGAGGAGGAATAATGTGTTAATTGAAGTAAAAGGTATTAATGATGCTTTGTTGATGAAATTTAATGAAAATTGTTCATTTGATTCAATTATTACTGAACTAAATATGCTCTTGGATCAACCCATTTTTGCAAGTGATGGGTACTATCCAAGGGCATATTTTGATTTTGGTTGTCGTTTTTTAAAAGAAGGAGAGTTTTATTGTTTATTAAATTTGTTATTTCATAAAAAACGTGTCTTATTTCAAGGATTATCTTTACCTGTAAATAAAAATTCTATTAATGTTGTTTATCAAACTATACATTGTGGTGAAGAAATTCATGTATATGAAGACACATTATTTTTATCAGCGATTCATCCAGGAAGTTATGTATTTATAGAAAATACTGCTTTCTTTTTAAATACTGTTCAAGGACATATTATTGCTAAGAATCAAGATGTAAGAATATATGGACAACAGTTTTATGATGCAACAATAATGATTAATAATGCTATCATTCATCATTTGACAACTTCTGCAATGTCAAGCGTATATTATAAAGATGGGCATATTGTTTTAAAGGAGGACGAATATGAGCAGGATTATAGTCATTACATCAGGTAAAGGTGGTGTCGGCAAAAGTTCTACAACAATTAATTTAGGCTATGCTTTGGCATCTAAAAAAAATAGAATATGTCTTATTGACGCAGATTTTGGACTCAAAAATTTAGATGTTATGTTAGGATTGGAAAATCGAGTTATATATGATTTGAAAGATGTCATTGATAACAAATGTACACTTAAACAGATTTTAGTAAAAAATAAGCGTTATGAATCATTATATCTTTTGCCAGCTTGTAAATCATTGTCTTTTGAAAACATCAATACAGAATATATGTCACAAATGATCAAGCAGCTTAAAAATGAATTTGATTATATTTTTATAGATAGTCCTGCTGGTATAGAAAAAGGATTTCAGTATGCTAGTGGCATATCTAATGAAGCTATTATTGTTGTTACACTTGATGTAACATCGCTAAGGGATGCTGATCGTGTAATTGGGTTACTGATGAAACAAGGAATAAGTGAAATGCATATGCTTGTTAATAAATATAACGATGAAGATATAGCAAAGCATCGTTGCTTATCATTAAAAGATGCTTATGATATCTTATCTATACCATTGCTTGGACTTATATATGATGATCATAAAATGATAGAGTCTATCAATAAAGGTATGCCTATTTATTTGGATCAATCATTGACCAGTCAATGTTTTGATAGGATTGCTAAAAGACTCGAAGGACAACAAATACCTTTTCAAAAGAACCATAAAAAACCATTATTTGAACGCATTTTTGGTATTTAAAAGCATATGATATATTGAGGTGAAATAATGAATGATTCGGATGAAATTTAAAAACGCATTAATAAACGTCGTGGTAAAACATTAACCAGTTATCATTTCACAAAACTATATAATGCCATGACAAAAATGATGGTTGTTATGCTGGTTGGATTAGCTGTCTTATCTTACGTAAAAATTAGTCCCAATGGTACTTATATTAAAGATTATATATTAAATAATGATTATTATGAAACTGTATCTTTGTGGATTGCTCAACATTTATTTACTAATAATGATATAGCCGTTTCTTCGCAAGTTTCATATACACATATAAGTGATAATTATTATAAGAGTTCTACAAATGAGGTTTTAAATTTTGATAATGGTCGCGTTATTTATGTAGACTATCAGGAAATACTAGGCAATTATGTTACAGTTTTATTAGAAAATGGAATAGAAGTCACATATGGACAAATGAATGTTGTTTTTGTTAGTGTTTATGATAGTGTTGAATCAGCAACAATTTTAGGAACTTATGATGATAGTCTTATTATTATATTTAATCAGGATGGTCAGGAAATTGATTATTCAACTTATTTGGAACTTTATTCATAAATGTCATATTCATTACATGACTATGATTTATATTCTATTAGCATTAATTGTTAGTCAAATTACTTATTATTTCTTAGCGATGCTTATTGTGCTTTTTCATGAATTTTTTCATTATTGAATGGCTTATTATATGAATTATAGTATTGATAAAATAGAAATATTACCATTTGGTGCTTTTTTGAGTTTGGATGATATATATAATCATTCATTAATTGATGAAGCATGTGTTATTCTATCAGGTCCATGTAGTCATATTTTTATATATATTTGTTTACAGATATTACCTGTATTTATTTACAAAGATTATCTCTTAACGATAAACAAATATGTATTTTTGTTTAATTTATTACCAATTTATCCTATGGATGGTGGTCGTTTAGTTGGGTTAATTTTAGAGTCTTTTATTGTATGCGTCAAATAGTGATGTGGTTCTAATACCATAATAAATATGAGATAAT
>JAJQDJ010000295.1 GCA_021202205.1 Erysipelotrichaceae bacterium | reverse complement strand
AACCCGTAAAGTCATTAACATATAATTTCTTAAAAATAAACTTAATGACATTGACGCACAGCGTATCATTTTAGCAAATATCCTTTATCATCCAATGCTTTTTCAATTCTATGATAGATTTCATCATTACCACATTGAAGTGTATGTAAATGAATACCATGGGTTAATTGACTTAGAGGAGAAGCATTATTTTTCTCAACTTTATGTAAAAATTGATCAACATCATAACGCGAAGAAACATGCAAATCACCTATAAGTTGTCCATAAACAGGATGTTCCACAATCACATCTATAATATAACCACCTAAATCAACTATTGTATACATCTCATCACCCATTTGTTCACTTGTGTGTTTTACTGCAATCGTATAGGTATTCTTTAACTGCATATTATCTAAACTATAACCTCGTGGTGTTGCAGTGATTTTATATCCTTTGGCACGAAGTAATGCTATATCACCAACAATTATCTGTCGACTCACGCCAAATTGATTAGCCAACTTACTTGCAGAAATAGGTTTTTCACTCTTACTAATGACTTTAATGATTTCTTCTTTTCTATCCATGTTTCCACCTCAAAACAATTATAATTGTTTTTATATTTTTTTCAATGATAACCACGAATATTTGCTTATAATAATTTTAAATTGTTCAACTACCATATCGTATTTTATGTTATAATAATTTCGGTGAGACAATGAAAGATATTGCAAAGAAATCAAATACAATATATTTATTAAACAAATATAAACTTAATGCCAATAAATGTTACGGACAAAATTTTATTGTAGATCTTAATACAATAAAAAAAATTGTAGATAGTACATCTATTGATAAGAATACTTGTGTTATAGAGATTGGTCCAGGTATAGGAGCATTAAGTGAACAATTAGGTTATAAAGCTGGTAAAGTGATTTGTTATGAGATTGATGAAAGATTAAAGCCAGTATTAAATGAATCTTTAGGAGAATTTGATAATATAGAAGTGATATTTAAGGATTTTTTAGAGGTTGATTTAAAAGCATTAGTAGATACTTTAGATTATGATAAAGTATGTGTAGTCGCTAATTTACCTTATTATATTACATCTGATTTATTAGAATCTATGATTACATCTAATAGTGGATTGTCTTTTATTTGTGCAATGATACAAAAAGAGGTGGCAGAGAAACTCGTTAATAAACATACACCTTTATCTTATATGATAGAAAGTGTTGGTCGTATTGATATTAAAATGAACGTATCGAGACATGTTTTTATGCCTGAACCCCATGTTGATAGTAGTATTATTGAAATACAAATCAATAGTCCTTATGATGATAAGCTTACTAATATACTGAAGACAGCTTTTACTCAAAAAAGAAAAACCATATATAATAATCTTAAAGCATTATTTAATGAAGAAACAAAAAATATATTAGAGAAAGAAAATATATCATTAACACTAAGACCAGAACAATTATCTATAGATGATTATATACATCTTAGTAAATATTTAGGAGGCTAGCATGAAAGTAAGAGCATATGCAAAAGTGAATTTGGCTTTAGATGTAGTAAGTGAAAGAAATGATGGTTATCATGAATTAGAAATGATCATGGCACCTATTACTTTACACGATTTGATTTATATATCACGACAAAAAGAAGGAATTACGATTAGTGCTAATACATATCTTGTGCCTACAGACAAACGTAATATTATGTATCAGGTCGCTGAAATTATGAAAGAAAGATATCATATTACATCAGGCATTAATATACAAATTTATAAACATATTCCAACCCAGGCAGGATTAGCTGGAGGCAGTGCCGATGGTGCAGCAGTACTTAGAGCAATGAATAAGATGTTTCATCTCAATTTATCATTAGAAACACTTGCAGCCATAGGTAAAGAAGTAGGCGCTGATATTCCTTTTTGTGTTTATGAAAAGATGGCTTTTGTTGATGGTATAGGTGAGCAATTAAATTTTATTGATCATGATTTTCACTGTTATTTATTATTAGTTAAGCCAAAAAAAGGTGTATCCACACAAAAATGTTTTAATCGTGTCAATTTAAATACAGCTATTCATCCTGATATTAGTGGAATGAAGCACGCAATTGAATGTCATAACTATCAAGGTGTTGTTGATAGATTAGGTAATACTTTAGAACAGCCATCATTAGAAATGGTGAATGATATAGAGATTATTAAAGATAAAATGATTGAGTTGGGTTTTGATGGCAGTTTGATGAGTGGTAGTGGATCATGCGTATTTGGAATGACGCAAGATAAAGATATATTAGAAAAAGGTTTTCAATATTTCTATAAAAAGTATCCATTTGTTAGAAAAAGTGAGATTTTAAATGAATCTAATAGAATCGATTATTAAAAAAGATGGGATAAAAATAAAGTTATGAATTCCCTCTTTTTTTTTATGTTAAATTTTGTTAGAATAGTGGCGAACAAGGAGAGAATAAAATGAAAGTATATGCTGTTGTGTTAGCGGCGGGTAAAGGGACAAGGATGAAGTCGGATTTACCAAAAGTCGTTCATGAGGTTTTATATAAGCCGATGATTAATCACGTTGTTGATGAATTAAAGGCTCTTGGCATAGATGAAACTATTGTCATTGTTGGACATGCAGCTGAAAAGGTGGAAGCAATTGTCGATGATGTTACTTTTGTTTATCAAAGAGAACAGTTAGGAACGGGGCATGCAGTATTACAAGCTAAAGAGGTTCTGGCTGGTAGAGAGGGTATTACTTTAGTTTTATGTGGGGATGCACCACTTATTAGGAAAGAAACATTAAAAGAATTTATTGATTATCATCAATCAAACCATAATCAGGCAACGATTATGAGTGCAGATTGTGATATATCAACACATTATGGTCGCATTATTAAAGAAAATGGTCAAGTTATTGGTATAGAAGAATATAAAGATTTAAAAGCAGAACATCAAGAGATTACAGAAATGAATACTGGTGAGTATTGCTTTGATAATCAAGCATTATTTAATGCTTTATCTAAAGTATCTAATAATAATGCTCAAAATGAGTATTATTTAACAGATGTTATAGGTATTATGAATAATGAAAACTTAAAAGTTGATGCTTATAAGATTGATGATTTTGATGAAGTAGGCGGAATCAATGATAGAGTTGCATTAGCGCAGTCTACTATTATATTAAGAGATCGTATTAATAACGAACATTTATTAAATGGTGTTAATATTATTGATCCATCTAATACTTATATAGCAAGAGATGTTAAAATAGGTCCTGATACAACGATTGAACCAGGATGTATTATTAAAGGTAAAACAGAAATAGGTAGTCATTGCCATATTGGTCCTTATTGTGAATTTACAAATATGATTATTAAAGATAATGTAGAAATTAAATTCTCGGTATTAAGTGATTCTATTATTGAAAATGGTGTTGATATTGGTCCTTATTCTAGATTACGTACAAATTGTCATATTCATGAAAATGCTCATATGGGTAATTTTGTGGAAATGAAGAAAGCTGATTTTGGTAAAGGTAGTAAAGCTTCGCATTTAACTTATGTAGGTGATGCTGAAGTTGGTGAAAATGTTAACTTTGGATGTGGTACAATTACATCTAATTATGATGGTAAGAATAAATCATTAACTAAGATAGAAGATAATGTCTTCATTGGATGTAATACAAATTTAGTAGCTCCAGTTACAGTGAAAAAGAATGCTTATATTGCTGCAGGATCAACCATTACAAAAGAAGTTGGTGAAGATGCGCTAGCAATCGCAAGATCACGACAGGTTAATAAAGAAGGTTATAGTAAGACATTGAAAAAAATTAGAGAAAAAGAATTTGAACGTCGAAATAAAGAAAAGAATAAGGAGAACGCATAATGAAAAATAACATTACAATTTTTGCTTTATCTGCTAGTCAGAAGTTAGCTCAGTCTATGGCTGAAATTTTAGGTACTGAACTTGGTAAATGTACAGTTCATCATTTTGCAGATGGTGAAATCTTAGTTGAAATTGGTGAATCTGTTAGAGGAAAAGATGTCTTTATTGTTCAATCTACTTCTAACCCTGTTACTGAAAATTTGATGGAAGTATTAATCTTAACTGATGCTTTAAAAAGAGCATCTGCAAGGGAAATTACGGCTGTTATTCCTTATTTTGGATATGCAAGACAAGATCGTAAAGCTAAACCTAGACAACCTATTACATCTAGATTGGTAGCTGATTTATTATCAACTGCTGGTGTAGACAGAGTTGTTACGGTAGATTTACATGCTAGACAAATTCAAGGTTTCTTTGATATTCCTGTTGATGAAATGGAAGCTTTACCTTTATTGGCTAACTATTTCAAGAATAAGAATATTCCTGATTTATGTGTTGTTTCTCCTGATCATGGTGGAGCAACACGTGCGCGAAAATTATCTGAATGGTTGGATTGTCCAATAGCCATTATTGATAAACGTAGACCTAAACCAAATGTTGCTGAAGTAACAGGCATTATTGGTGATGTTAGTGGTAAGAATTGTATTGTTATAGATGATATGATTGATACTGGTGGTACAATTGCTGCTGGTGTTGGTAAGTTAAAAGAATTTGGTGCTAAAGATATCTATTTGGCTTGTACTCATGGTGTTTTATCAGGACCAGCTGTAGATCGTCTACAAGCTTGTCCTGCTACAGAAGTTGTCATTACTGATACGATTGCTATCCCAGAAGAAAAACACTTTGATAAGTTAGTACAAGTTAGTGTAGCTGAATTATTGGCTTATACAATTGAAAGCATCGAAAATAACTTGCCAGTAAGTGATGTATTTAAACATTTTGAATTTAAATATGATGTGATTGAATAAGAGCTGAAAAGCCAATGTCATTAAGTTTATTTTTAAGAAATTATATGTTAATGATTTTACGGGTTTAAGTGATCTCAAAATAGATTGTACTTTAAATGTACAATCTATT
>JAJQDJ010000109.1 GCA_021202205.1 Erysipelotrichaceae bacterium | reverse complement strand
CTTCTCATTTTTGAGAAGGGGAATGTCACCAAATCTTAACTTAATGACATTGCTAAGGAATTAGCCTTTTTACTTTTTTGATGTGAAATATAACATTTTAAAAAGAAATGATAGATGTTATAATGATATTATAAGGAGGCATTATGAAACTTGTTTTAGAAGAATATATTCATACCAATTTACCAAAAGGATATACACCTTATTATATTTATTTAATTATGCTTAATAATACAGAAATAGGAAGACTCGTTTATCGTCTCGGAGACGATGAGGAACATATTTTTGATGGACATATTGCTTATACAATAGAGGAAGCCTATCGTGGTCATCATTATGCCTATGAAGCTTGCTTATTACTAGATGATATTGTTCATAGAGATCATTATATTATAACATGTGATCCTAATAATATGGCATCACAAAAAACAATTATAAAACTTGGTGGCCAATATATTGAAACAAAAACCATACCTCCCCATTTAAAAAAATTCTATACTAAAGAAGAATAAGAAAAAATGATATTTATATGGAAAGGAAGAAACTCATGAAATTTGTACATATAGGAGATATTCATTTAGGAAAAATCATTCATCAATATTCCTTATTAGATATCCAAAAAGAACTATTATTTCAAATACTTGATGATATGAACAAACAACATATAAAAGTATTAGTCATTGCTGGAGATGTTTATGATCGTCTTATACCAAGTCAAGAAGCTGTAAATGTTCTAGATGAATTCTTACATAAAGCTTTAATCGATGATCATATAACCGTTCTTATGATTAGTGGTAATCATGATAGCAGCGATCGTCTTCATTTCGCCAGTTCTATTCTTAATCAAAGTGGTTTATATATTGAAACATATTTACAAAAAGAAATGGCTTATGTCACCATAGATGATGTGAGATTCTATATGTTGCCTTTTATTAAGCCATCCCATGTGAAGGCATTATATAAGGTTGATGATATCCATGATTATCAACAAGCATTAAGTTATTATATGGATAAACAAATAATAGACAAAAATTATAAGAACATATTGATCACGCATCAATTTGTTGGTCATAACTCTACAACAAGTGAATCAGAGGTCCCTTTAAGTGTTGGTGGTAGTGAAATCATTGATGCTCATCTCTTTGATGATTTTGATTATGTAGCATTAGGGCATTTGCATGCACCACAGAAAGTATCGAGAGAAACCATGCGTTATAGTGGCTCTTTAATGCGTTATTCGTTTGACGAAGTCAAACAAAACAAATCCTATACAATCGTTGATACAGATAGTATGACTATTGAAACAGTACCTTTACATCCTTCAAGAGATCTTAATAAATACAAAGGCTCATTCAATGAATTCATGGATAAAGATTTCATTATAAAAAAAGATGACTTCTTATCTTTTGAACTAACTGATGAAACCATCATACCTCATGCCATCGATCGTTTAAGAATACTTTATCCCTATTTGCTTCAAATAACTTATACCCATTTACTTCATCAACAAACTTCAACAAAACAAATAACGAACTTTGAAAAAATGGATCAATTATCCTTATTTCAAACATTCTATGAAGATGTTAAGGGTATCGAATTATCATCCAAACAATTAGAACTTGTTCAACAATTATTAGAAAAGAGTGGTGAAGACAATGAAAATCATTAAACTAACAATGAATGCTTTTATGACTTATAAAGATAAAACAGTTATTGATTTCCAACAAATGATGGATCATGGCTTATATTTGATTAGTGGTCCAACGGGATCGGGAAAAACGACTATTTTTGATGCGATGACATTTGCTTTATATGGTTGTGCATCAGGGAGCAATCGCCAACAAGCTTATTTCCGTAGTGACTTTGCTTCACCTAAAGATGAAACATATGTGGAAATGATATTTGAATTGCATCATAAAATCTATACCATTAAACGTTCACCAACTTATATGAGAGAAGGTTATAAAACTGCTAAACAAGCTCATGCAACATTATCTTATGATGATGTTATCATTGAAGGTATCAAAGAAGTCAATGCCAAGGTGAATCAATTATTAGGTGTCGATGTGCATCAATTCAAGCAAATTGTTATGATAGCTCAAGGAGAGTTTACTAAGCTCATCTATGCTTCATCTGAAGAAAGAGAAAGAGTATTGAGGCATATCTTTCAAAGTGACTCTTTGGTCACATTTGAAAAGCTTTTACAAGATGAAACAAGAAAATATAAGGAAGCTTATCAACTATCTTATCAAAGATTATCAACGCGATTTGCTTTGCTTGATCTTGATTTTGTCATGGATAAAAACCAGTTTCATCCATCATATATCGAGAATGCCAAAAATGAAAATGAACAGCTTCATTTACAATTGAATCAATATGAACATGACTATCATACTTCTAAACAAGCTTATGATGATTTATCAAAAGATTACTATAAACAAAAACAAAACAATCAAAACCTGCTAGAACTCAAAAATACACAAGATGCTTATCAAAAGCTTATAGAAAAAGAAGAATCTATGCAATCATTAAAACAAGATATTGATAAATTCAAAATCATTGATAAAAATCAATCAATTATTATTGCATATCAACAAACATCTCAAGACTATCAAAATACTCAAGTTTCATTCAATAAAGTATCAAAAACTTTAGATAAACTCAATCATGATATGTTGCAAATACAACAAGATTATCAAGAAGTTCCTTCTTTAAATCAGAAAAAAGATGATATTCTACTCAAACTCAATGATTACAAACAAACCAAAAAAAATCAAAAAGAATATATGAATCTTCAAAAACAAGTCAAAGAACTTCAATCACAACATGATCAAAGCATCAATCAACTCAATAAACAACGTGCTAAAATAGAAAAACTTCAGCACCGTATGGATCGTGATCAGGAAAATGTTGATACTTTACCACAGCTTCAATTAGATTTACAAAAAAGTGAACAAATGGTCAAAGAAAAGAATGAAATACGTATTGCTATTCATGATTTAAGTCAATTGTTTGATCAATATACACATATGCAAGATGAACACTATGAACTGTCTGACAAATATACTAAAAAATCTAATGTCTATCAAAGCATCTATAACAAATTTCAAAAGGAAGATGAAAACTTTAAACGTCAACAAGCAGGTATTATGGCTTTAGATTTGAAAGACAATGAACCTTGTCCTGTATGTGGATCTTTGCATCATCCTCATTTGGCTCAATTATCATCCCATGTTCTATCTGCCAATGAACTTGAAGAACTAAATATCAAGCTTGAAAGAGCACAAGTAGAAAAAGATGAAGCGTACCAGGAAGTCTTATCTCAACATGAAAGAATCAATGAACTACAAGGACGTATCAACGTTATCAAGAATCAATTATCAATTGAAGAAGAACTCTCTAAACAGGTCTTTATCTATCTCTTATCTGATATTACCAATACTATTCAAGAAGAAGAAAAAACCTACGAAAAAAGAAATACGGATGTCAATTATTTAAAACGTTTAGATCGATCTTTAAAGAAAGACAAAGATACATTACAACAATATCAAAACGAACTAGAAAATATTCGCCAACAAATTATCCAACAGGAAAATCAAATCACAATTAATATTAATCATATTGAACAATTCAAAAAACAATACAATCATATAGAAGACCAACTTGATACTATTATCAAAGATTATCAAAAACAATATAATAATCTTGTGAAAGATATCAAGAAAAAAGAAGATAATTATCATCAAACTAAAGAAAATATCTCTTTATATGATAATCAAAAAGAAACATTATCCTTAAAACTTAATGAATTAACAACAAACTTACAAGCATCTTCCAAAGCTTATGATGATTTCATTATCCAAAATTTTAATGACGAACAAACATATCAGTTATATGCTTCTAAACAACAATATCTATCATCTTATGAAAAAAAGTTTCAGGATTATTCTATTCAAAAAGCCAGTTTAACTGAACAAATCAAGCAATTATCTATAAAGACAAAGAATATTCAAATGGTTGATTTATCCCTAGAAGAAACAAGACTCAAAGAGTTAGAAACGATTAAAGATGAAAAACTTAAACAATATAATACCCTTCATCATCGTTATAATCAAAACAAAAATCATATCAAAGAACTAGAAAAAGAATATCAAAGTAATCAGGAAATCTTTGATAAATATACACTTTATCAAGATCTCTATGATTATACTTCTGGTAAAAATAGTCAAAGATTATCTTTTGAAAGATATGTCTTATCATTCTATTTTGAACATATTTTAGAATATGCTAATGTAGAATTAATTAAAATGAGCCAGGGACGCTTTACCCTCCATCGTAAAGTTGTCACGAAAGGGACTAAGCAACAGGGCTTAGATTTAAGTGTTATGGACTATGAAACAGGTACAATGCGTGATATTCAATCATTATCTGGTGGGGAATCTTTTAAAGCAGCCTTATCTTTAGCTTTAGGTTTATCATCAATGATTCAAAGCTATGCAGGGGGTATTGAACTCAATACATTATTTATTGATGAAGGTTTTGGCTCTCTAGATAGTGAATCTATTGATAAAGCTTTATCCGTTCTCATGGAACTTAAAAATGATAATAAGGTTATTGGCATTATATCCCATGTCGATGAATTAAAAGAACGTATACCAACGCAAATTGTTGTAGAAAAATCTTCTCAAGGTAGTTCTTTACATGTCGAAGTGGAATAGTTTATAATGATTTTAAGGAGTTGATTCACATGAAAAAAAATATACCAATTGGTATTTCAAATTTCAGAACATTAAAAGATCGCAATCTTTATCATGTTGATAAAACACTGATGATTAAAGAATTTCTTGATGATAGTGGTACATGGATTACATTGATTACAAGACCAAGAAGATTTGGAAAAACATTGAATATGTCGTATGCGTCAAATAGTGATGTGGTTCTAATACCATAATAAATATGAGATAATA
>JAJQDJ010000273.1 GCA_021202205.1 Erysipelotrichaceae bacterium | reverse complement strand
GAACAGGTAGTGAAAAGCCTAAATATTATACCAAGCTTTGACACTACCATAATGAGTCAGAGATGAAAATAGAAAGAAAGGATACATAGGAATATATGAAAAAAATTATAATGATATTAATAAGTTTAACGATGATAGGTTGTTCTAATAAAATTGATAATTATTCTCTAAAAATTGAAGAATACGAATCAACTCATATAATTGAAATCAATGAAGCCAAGGATATATACAATGATTTTCTTGAATTAGATTACAGTTCTATAACATGTGATGGAATTTCAGAATATATGTTTACTTTTATAGATGATGAAATATATTATGTAAATATATCTGATAAATGGGTTTGGAGTGAAAATAAGGAAGCATTATTAACAGATGATATGATTGAAGAAATTCAGGAATTGTTAGAGATGGAATCATGAACGATATAACCTTGTAAAAGATAACAAATTCGTTTATGATATTATGCAGAAAGAATGATAGGAGGCCAATATGATAAAAGCAATATTTATAGATTATACAGGTACAATGACTCAAGAAGAAAATCATTATGCTATAGAAATGGCTAAAATAGCTACGGAGAACAGTAATATATCAAGTATTAAGGAAGCTATTCAATTATGGTGGGGATTAGTTTTAAAAGCAGAAGCTGAAAGTTATTTGGATACATTTTTAACTGAAGATGAAATTATTACCCAATCATTTCATTATTTAGAAGAACACTATGATTTAAAAAAGGATGTTGAAGAGTTTAGAGCCTTGGATCATCAATATTGGTCAAAATCACCGATTTTTGATGATGTAAAAGAATTCTTTGATAAATGTCCATTACCTATCTATATTATTACAAATAATGGTAAAGAATTTGTGAATATCTTTTTAGAAGGCCATGACTTGCATCCTCAAGATATTATTTGTGGAGATATGGTAAGAGCTTATAAACCACATAAGGAAATATTTGAAAAAGCTTTAGAAATCATTCAATGCAGTGCTAATGAAGTTGTTCATATTGGTGATTCAGTTAGTTCTGATGTTAAAGGAGCATTATCTGTTGGTATTCAACCTATTTTATTAGATAGAACAAATACGAGACAGAGTGATGAATATAAGATATGTTCTTCATTACTGGATGTGTTGGAGATAATAAAATGAACAAAGTAGCATTTGTGGCTTGTTCTGATGAACAAGATCAACATGAAAAATATAGAAATGCTCAATTGGCTTCAATATTAGAAGAAATGCATATAGAAGTTATACAAAGTGATCATTTATATAGACGTATTTCAGGAAAACAAAAAGCAGATATTTTAAATAATTTTTATAAAGATGAAAGTATTGATGCGATTTTTGATTTATCAGGCGGTGATTTAGCGAATACTGTTTTACCTTATCTAGATTATGATTTAATAGCTAACAATAACAAGCTATTCTTCGGATTTAGTGATGTCACTACAGTTATCGATGCTATCTCAGCACAAACTGGAAATACTTCAATCTTATATCAAATCAAAAATCTGGTTTATGATAACACAGGAGAACAAATAGAAAGATTTAAAAAGTATCTACAAGGACAAGATGATTTGTTTGATGTTAAGTGGCATGTTCTACAAGGTCAAGGTAGTATAGATAATCAAATAATTGTTGGTGGAAATACGCGTTGTTTTTTAAAACTCGCAGGTACAAAATACATGCCTGATTTACATAATAAGTTATTATTTTTAGAAGCATTAAGTGGGGAAGTGACACAGATATCAACTTATTTGGCACAGCTTGATCAAATAGGTGCCTTTCAACAAGTGAACGGTATATTGCTTGGGACATTCACACAAATGGAAAGATATCAATTACAACCGACAGTTTATGAAATATTACAACAATATATTAATAAAGATATGTTTGTAGCACAAACAAACGAAGTTGGTCATAGTAAAACATCAAAGGCTTTACGTATAGGTTAAGCCTTTTTGTTTAATTATTATTATTGACATATGCCATTAACTCTGATAAGATAGGCATGAAATGAGGTGAAGCTATGGCAAGACCTATAAAATGTAGACAAGTATGTCAAATTCCTGAGACAATTGAATTTATACCTCTCAACAAAACAATAGAGGATCCAGTTATTTTAAATATTGATGAGTTTGAAACAATTAGGCTTATTGATATAGAAGGTCTATCACAGGAAGAATGTGGCATACAATTAGGTGTTGGCAGAACAACCGCCCAAAAAATATATGACAATGCTAGAAAGAAAATAGCTGAAGCTTTGGTATTAGGATTACCACTTAAAATAGATGGTGGACAATATCGCTTGTGTAATGGTAATCCAGGACATTGTTATAAAAATAGTTGTATTAAAAGGGATATACAACAGGAATTTAAAAGAGATAAAGGAGAAAATGTTATGAAAGTTGCAGTAACTTATGAAGATGGAATGGTATTTCAACATTTTGGTAGAACAGAATTTTTTAAGGTATATGATATTGAAGATGGTAAAATTGTAAGCAGTGAAGTGATTGATAATAATGGTGTTGGTCATGGTGCATTGGTTGGTATTTTAACAGCTATGCAGGTTGATGTACTTATTTGTGGTGGTATTGGCCCTGGAGCTCAAAGTGCTATGGCTAGTTCAGGAATTGATTTATTTCCTGGTGTCAGTGGAAATGCAGATGACGTTGTTAAGGATTTTGCAGTAGGTCATTTGGTATATGATTCTGATGTTGAATGTGATCATCATGAACATCATGGCGGAGATGACTGTGGACATCATTGTCATTAAAGAATAGGTTGATTTATGGCAAAATATATTTGTACTATTTGTGGTTTTATTTACGATGAGGATAAAGAAGGTTCATGGGACTTTAGCTGATGATTGGACATGTCCTATATGTAAAGCAGGCAAGGGGGCCTTTATCATTCAAGAGGAAACTCCTAATGAAAAGATACAGGAATTAGAAAAACCGCATGTTGAAAAAGAATTATCGTCTATGGAAATGAGTATTATATGTTCTAATTTGGCATGCGGGTGTGAAAAACAATATATGTTTGATGCTTGTGAAAAGTTCAATCAGTTAGCTGATTTCTTTAAAAGCCAAGAACAAGCTATTGATAATCCTCATATAGATGATATTATAGAACTCATTCAAACGGATTTAAGTACAGGATATCCGTATGCATATAACGAGGCAAGTCAAAAACCTGATAGAGGAGCACTTCGCGCACTTGTTTGGAGTGAAAAAGTTTCAAAAATGTTGCAATCACTACTTAATCTTTATAAACTAGAAGGCGAAAAAATGTTGGAGAATACAGGTGTGTATGTTTGTAATATTTGTGGTTTTGTATACATTGGTGATGAACCACCTGCACTTTGTCCAGTTTGTAAGGTACCGAGCTGGAAATTTGAAGAAGTGAAGGGGAGGGATAACTGATGAGTGACTATTATGCAGTGAGAAATTTAAGATTATGTACGAAAGATTGTCTTTGTTTATATGTTTGTCCTACAGGAGCAACTGATACAGAAGATAGTATTATAGACATAGATAAATGTATTGGCTGTGGTGCATGTATGAAATCTTGTCCATGGGCTGCTATAACATTAATGCCTAAAACATTACCACCTCAACAACCTAAAGAAGACAATGTTGTAGAAGCGATGCGTGCATTAATACAAAGCAAAGCTAAACAAGAAAGTATTGCTTCTTTGTTACCAGATAAATTAAGTGTAGCAATAGAAAAATCATCTCGATTAATGGCAGAGGATCTCTATCGAGAAGCAGGATTTATGTTACCGCAAAGTAACAATACTAAAGCATTATTAAAACAAATGAGGCAATATTCTGGCGTTCCACAAGATATTGTGGAAGAACTATTGAATACATTAATCTTTAATGACGAAAATAAGGAGGAAGAAAAAATGGAAAGATGGAAATGTAGTGTATGTGGTTATATTCATGAAGGGCCTTTAAGTGAAGATTTTATTTGTCCTATATGTAAACAACCAGCAAATGTATTTGTAAAGTTAGAAGATGAACAAGAAAAAACGAGCAAATATGCAGGAACAAAAACAGAAAAGAACTTAATGGAAGCTTTTGCAGGTGAATCTCAAGCAAGAAACAAATATACTTTCTTTGCTGAAAAAGCAAGAGCAGAAGGATTTGAACAAATCGCAGCGATTTTTGAAGAAACTGCTAATCAAGAAAAACAGCATGCTAAAATGTGGTTTAGTGAATTCCATGGTATTGGTTCTACAGATGAAAACTTAGAAGCTGCAGCTGCAGGTGAAAATGAAGAGTGGACTGATATGTATGTGAGAATGGCTAAAGAAGCCAGAGAAGAAGGTTTTGAAGAATTAGCTCAAAAGTTTGAATTAGTAGGTGCTGTTGAAAAATCTCATGAAGCGCGTTATTTAAGATTGTTAGAACATTATAAGAATGAAACAACTTATAAAGGTGAAGCTAGTAAGGGTTGGAAATGTCGTCAATGTGGATTTATTTATGAAGGAGAAGAAGCACCTGAACAATGTCCTGTATGTGGCTATCCAAAAGCTTATTTTGAACGTATGTGTGAAAATTATTAAGGAGAAATACTATGAAAGAAAAATTTTATATTTGTCGTCATTGTGGTAATATTATAGGTAAAATTCAAGATTCTGGTGTGCCTGTTGTTTGTTGTGGAGAACCAATGGAAGCATTAGTTCCTAATACTGTAGATGCTGCAGGAGAAAACATTTGCCTGTTGTAAGCGTTGAAGATGGAAAAGTTATTGTTAATGTTGGTGAAGTTGATCATCCAATGATTGAAGCTCTTTATATTCAATGGGTTTACTTGGAATTAGAAAATGGTGGCCAACGTAAAGCCTTAAATCCAGGAGAAAATCCTAGTGTTACTTTCTGTATTGGTGATGATAAACCAGTAGCAGTTTATGCATATTGTAATTTACATGGTTTATGGAAAACTGAGATAAAATAAAAGAATCGCTATTGCGCAATGTCATTAAGTTAAGATTTGGTGACATTCCCCTTCTCAAAAATGAGAAGGG
>JAJQDJ010000319.1 GCA_021202205.1 Erysipelotrichaceae bacterium | reverse complement strand
ATAAAAATTAAATTTTTTTCATCTTAATTCCACTTTCTGCTTGCAATTCGGGTTTATTTGTAAAATTTATAAAGTGAAAAGTTAAATTCCAGTTTAACAATTAAAAATCATTTTTACAAACAAAGAAAAAGGAAAACTTCGTTCATTTTCCTTAATCCTTATGGTTCATTAATGATACCCCTGATGATGTGCCAATACGACTAGCCCCAGCTTCAATAACAGCTAACATATCATCATATGTTCTTACACCACCACTGGCTTTAACTTTAAGCTCATCATCAACAGTTTCTTTCATCAAAGCGACATCATGAACCGTTGCCCCACCTGTAGAAAATCCAGTGGATGTCTTAACATAATCTGCGCCAGCCTTTTTAGCAAGCTTACATGCAATTACCTTTTCTTCATCGGTTAATAAGCATGTTTCAATAATAACTTTTGTTAATTTATCTGTTGCATCAACAACGGCTTTAATATCCTGATAAACTATTTCTTCATCACCTGCTTTTAAAGCACCAATATTAATAACCATATCAACTTCATCTGCACCATTATCAACTGCATCCTTAGCCTCAAATGCTTTCACTATAGATGTATTTGCTCCTAAAGGAAACCCAATAACAGTACACACATTCACATCACTACCTTTTAAATAATCAGCTGCAAAACTTACCCAACACGGATTAATGCACACGGAAGCAAAATCATATTCAATAGCTTCATCACAAATTTTAATAACATCTTGTTTTGTAGCATCAGCTTTTAATATAGTATGATCTATATACTTATTATATGTCACCTTCTTCACCTCCTTCAAATATTTTTTTAATGGCATTGAGTGCCACATATTTATCTCCAGGATATGGAACATTACCAATTGTAGAAGCCATAAATTTTTCATGCCCTTTTCCAAGGATTAATATTATATCATCTCTATTTGCTATTTCAATTGCTTGTTCTATAGCAATACTACGATCTTCAATAATAACACTCACTGGTTTTTCAATATACTTTTGAATATCCAAACAAATATCTTCTATATCTTCATCACGGTTATCTTCTGCAGTTAATATCACTTGATCACAATACTCGTTTGCTAATTTTCCTATTTTTTCACGTTTATTAAAATTTCTTCGTCCAGGTGCGCCAAACACTGCAATGATACGGCCTGAAGTTCTTACAGCTTTTGCAAATTTAAAAATAAGTTCAAAACTTTTAGCATGCTGACAATAATCGATAATCACATGAAATGGATAACTATGTTCTAATAATTCCATACGACCATCTATACCTTTAATATAACCTAATGATTCAATAACCTGCTGTGGTGACATTTCTAAAGCTAATAAACTTGTGACAACAGCCAAAACATTAGAAACGTTGCATCTTCCTAATAATGGTAATGATACATGTCTGATTTCATCATGTATTTGTAAATCGAATTCACTATGATCAATATACAATTGTATATTTCTAGCCATGACATCACCATGATGCTCAATACCATAAGTTAAAATATGACATTTCAAATCATCTTTTACCAAATTATAAAATCTTACCTCATCAGTATTTAAGATTGCATATCCCTTTTCATTGACTAATTGAAATAACTTTGCTTTAGATGTCATAAGATGTTCCATTGTACCATGAAAATCTAAATGTTCTTCGTATACATTTGTAAATATAGCAATATCAAAATGCACACTATCAACACGCTTCAAAGCCAAACCATGACTAGATACTTCAAGTGTTACACCTTTCACATCATGTTTAACCATTTCACTTAATTTCTTATGCAAAAATATAGATTCAGGAGTTGTGTAAGGACATTGTTCTATAATATTATCATACTCTATATTATTTGTACCTATATATCCAGTTTTTAAATAATGAGATAATATATCTTTAATCATTAAAGCTACGATAGTCTTACCACTTGTTCCCGTAATGCCCATGATTGTCATTTTATAACTAGGGTGATCATAAAATAAATCAGCAACTCGATTTAATTCATCTAATACGTTATTAACTTTAATATAAACAATTTCTCGGTGTTTATATGCAATTGGTTTAGAATAAACAATACATTTAGCGCCTTGAAAAATAGCATCTTCAATATATTTATGACCATCAACGCTTAAACCATCAACACAAAAGAAAATAGAATTCTTTACAACATATCTGGAATCACTATGAATAGATTCAATTTTGTAATCTTCTTTTACATCAAATAACTCATTCAACCTTTTCACATATCACACTTCCAATCAATTCTACATCTTCCTGCTTTTCAACATAAACTCTATAGATATGCCCAATTGCCTCCTCATTTAAATCAACATTAACCTTTAAATAATTTGATGCATGACCGACCATATATTGTCCATGTCTCTCTTCAATTAATACTTCTAATATCTTGCCTATTTGTGATGAGGCAAATTCATATTGTAATTGATGTGATAAATCCAATAATTTTCTAACACGCTCTTTTTTAATATTACCATCAATTTGATCTTTCATTTTAGCTGCAGGCGTTCCATGACGAGGAGAATAAGGAAAAGCATGAAGCTGATTAAAATGCATGTCTTTAATCCATTGATAAGTTATTTCAAAATCTTCATCAGTTTCTCCTGGAAATCCTACTATAACATCCGTTGTAACTGATAATTGCGGTAATTTTGTTTTTAACTCAACTAATTTATCAGCAAATTCTTCAGTTGTATAATGACGATTCATTCTTTTTAATATCTTATTGCATCCTGATTGAATTGGTATATGTAAATGATCAACAATAATAGGTGAAGTCGCAATTAAATCGATGATGCGATGATCTATTTGACTCATCTCGATAGAAGAAATTCGCAATCTCTCTAATCCCTTAACTTTTGTTGTTAAATCTACTAACAAATCATAAAAATCATAATCAGTAAAATCCAAACCATAACCAGCTGTATGTATTCCTGTTAAAACAATCTCTACAAATCCATGATCCACAAGTTTTTGTGCTTGAGCAATAACACTCTCAGGATTTCTTGAACGTACTCTTCCTCTGGCATAAGGAATAATACAATAGGTACAGAAATTATTACATCCATCCTGTATTTTCATAAATGCTCTGGTATTATGCAGATACCTATCAACATCTAAATCTTCAAATTCTTCTACCTTAAAAATATCATCAACTCGTATAATTTTTTTTCTATGCTCTAAGAATTCATGAACACATTCAACAATTTCACTTCTTCTAGAAGTTCCTAATATTATATTCACTCCATCTATTTTTAAAACATCATCTTTAGCTACCTGACTATAACATCCTACAACACATATGATAGCATCTTTATTTTGTTTGATGGCTTTTCTTATCATTTGTCTTGACTTTGAATCACCTGTATTCGTTACAGTACAAGTATTGATAACATATACATCAGCTTTATCCTTAAAATCAACACTTATGTATCCATCCAATGTAAATAATTTCATCATAGCTTCTGATTCATATGTGTTAACTTTACATCCCAATGTTAAAAAAGCTACTGTTTTCATAAAAATCCTTTCTATTTATATTTTTTTTGAATCTTATGATATGTTTTTTCACAAATCATTTTCTTTTCATACATCAAATCTAAACATTCATGATAATGATATTCTTCTAAATATGATGCAATTAACTTAACATCATTGATATCAATATCAATATAAGTACTCTTTTCATCAACCAAAATAACTTTATTAAGAAGTTTTCTTGTGTCTTTTTTAAAAATATACAATGCTTTTAAAGGAGCGTAATACATATCAATATGACGTTCATCTTCATAAACATTTTTTAAGGATGTAAAATCCGTACGGTAAATTAATAAACCATACATTTTTTCAGGTGAATCATGTTTCACTTTGAAATTCTTAACATAATCTCTATGTTGTTTTAATTGTAGTATTTGATAATCATTTGTATATCTTTTATTAACAAATGGTTCCAAATAAGGAATATAAATATCAATGGCACCGTCTGTAAAATGTGGTGCTTCATTGAGTATTTGATGAATATCACTATTAAACATTTTTTGTTTTTCATCATAGTTTAAATAATCTAATAAATCATAATGTTCATTTAAAAACATTTCATAAGCATTTTCTATTAAATTTTGCGTATGCAAACCATTATATATAATTTCATATTCAAATAAATCAAAATCCTTTTTGATTTTCATATTTAAACCCATTGCTTTCAATTGGGTTTCATGAACCATTATTTGATGATATAATTCTGTTTTATTCACTGGTATTTTTTTTCCAAAACGACTAAGATATTCAATAAATCCCATTTACTTCAACTCCCTGCTATAACCTATTACACTCAACATATAAAGTGGTGCTGTCTCACTTCTTAATATTCTTTTACCCAATGAACAACTTGTAATTCCCATTTGTTTCATTATCTCTACTTCCGATTCTTCAAAACCACCTTCAGGACCAACAATAATAGTAATTGATTGATATTCACTATGAATAGCCTGATAAAAGCTATGATGTTCTCCTTGTTTGGCTTCTTCTTCATAAGCAACCAAATTGATATCTGATAAATAATGTGATATATCACATAAATGAATAAGAGATGTTAATTCAGGAATATGATTTCGATAGCTCTGTTCACTGGCTTCTTTTAATATTTTATAATAACGTTCATATTTTTTAGAAAATGTCTTAGCATCAGTTTTAATAATTGATCTTTTTGATAATAAAGGAACTATTCTATTTACACCTAATTCTGTTGATTTTTGTATAACCCATTCAAATTTATCATTTTTTGGTAGACTATATATAAGCGTTATATCAACATCCAATTCATGATTTTCATATAATTCTTTCTGTTTTTTTAAAATTCCTTTATCAATATTGATAATCTTATATAAATATAATCATCTTCAATACAGCTCTTATCAATAAAATATCTTTGCATAGACATCACCTAAGCTATTTTAACATATAATTTAACAATTACTCAAGTTTCGCACTTCAAAAATGGCATCATTAATATAAAAACATGGATA
>JAJQDJ010000232.1 GCA_021202205.1 Erysipelotrichaceae bacterium | reverse complement strand
AAGGAACAGGTAGTGAAAAGCCCATATATTATAACAAGCTTTGACACTACCGAAATTTTTAGGAGGAGAAAAAATGATTAAGGAAGCAATTCAATTATTAGTAAAGAATCAAGATTTAACAAGAGAACAAGCGTATCAATGTATGGATGAGATTATGAGTGGGGAAACATCTCAAATTTTAACATCATCTTATCTAACAGCATTATCTATGAAAGGTGAAACAATTGAGGAAATCACTGGTAGTGCTAAGAGTATGAGAGAACATGGGGTAAAGTTATTAAATGATGAAGAAGTATTAGAGATTGTTGGTACAGGTGGAGATGGTGCTCATTCATTTAATATTTCTACAACATCATCTTTGGTTATTGCTGCAGCTGGTGTTAAGGTTGCTAAACATGGGAATCGTGCAGCAAGTTCTTTAAGTGGTGCTGCTGATGTATTAGAAGCTTTAGGTGTTGAGATTGATATTTCACCTGCTAAAAGTACTCAGATATTGAATGATATTAATATTTGTTTCTTATTTGCACAAAAATATCATACAGCTATGCGTTTTGTTGCACCTGTAAGAAAAGAATTGGGTATTAGAACAGTGTTTAATATCTTAGGCCCACTTACAAATCCAGCAGGCGCATCTATGCAAGTTATGGGTGTTTATAGTGAAGATATGGTTGAACCATTAGCACGTGTTTTAAGTTTATTGGGTGTTAAACGTGCTATGGTTGTTTATGGTAAAGATTGTTTGGATGAAATTACATCTTCTTCTGATACTTTTGTATGTGAAATCAACAATGGTGATTTTAAATCTTATACAATTACGCCTGAAGAATTTGGTTTTACAAGATGTAGTAAGGATGATTTGTTAGGTGGTACACCTCAAGAAAATGCCCAAATTACTTTATCAGTCTTAAAAGGTGAAAAAGGGCCTAAGAGAGATACAGTATTAATGAATGCCGGTGCTGGTATTTATATTGGTGGTAAAGCTGATAGTTTGGCTGAAGGTATTGAAAAAGCTGCTCAAATTATTGATGATGGTTTAGCTATGGAAAAACTAGAAGCTTTTGTGAAAGCGAGCAATGCTTAATGATTTTAGATAAAATCGTTGATAAGACTTTAATAAGAGTTGAACAAAGTAAACAAAAGGTATCTTTGGATGAATTAAAATCACAGTTACCAACAATAACTTACGATTATCCATTTGAACAAGCATTAAAAAAAGAAGGTATGTCTTTTATCATGGAAGTGAAAAAGGCATCCCCTTCTAAAGGTTTAATTGCTCCTCATTTTCCTTATGTAGATATCGCAAAAGATTATGAAAAAATAGGAGCTAGTGCTATTTCTATATTAACCGAACCTGATTTTTTTCAAGGTAGTATTCAATATCTCAAAGAAATAAGACAAAATGTATCAATCCCACTACTTAGAAAAGATTTTACAATAGATGAATATATGATCTATGAAGCTAAAGTCTATGGTGCTGATGCTATTCTTCTAATTTGTGCTATCTTAGATGATCAACAATTAACTAACTATTTAAAACTGGCTCATGATTTAGGATTAAGTGCAATTGTAGAAACCCATGATGAACAAGAAATGCAAAGAGCTTTAAAATCAGGAGCTAGAATTATTGGTGTGAATAATCGTAATTTAAAAGATTTTACAGTTGATTTTCATAACAGTATTCGTTTAAGAAATATGGTTGATAATGATATTGTCTTTGTTTCTGAAAGTGGTATTAAGACATATGAAGACATCCATACATTAGAAGAAAATCATGTGAATGCTGTGTTGATTGGCGAGACACTTATGCGTGCAAGCAATAAGCAAGCAATGTTTGATGAATTAAGAGGTTATCATGAAGATTAAGATATGTGGCTTATTTAGAGAAGAAGACATTGATTATGTGAATGAAATCAAACCGGATTATATAGGCTTTGTATTTGCGAAAAGCAGAAGACAGGTAACTTTTGAAAAAGCGCAATTATTAAAGAATAAACTTGATAAAGATATACCATCAGTTGGTGTCTTTGTGAATGAAGATATTGATTTTATTATTGAATTAGTGAATTTTCATATTATTGATTATGTGCAATTACATGGACAAGAAGATGATACATATATTGAATCATTAAAAAATAAAATCAATGTTCCTATTATCAAAGCTATGAATATATCCAATTATAGACTATGTGATGTTGATTATTATCTCATGGATTCACCTGTTGCTGGAAGTGGTAAAACATTTGATTGGAACTTACTTCCTCAAATGGATAAACCATATTTTTTAGCAGGTGGTATTAATTTAGATAATTTGGATGAAGCTTTAAAGCAAGATTGTTTTGGTATAGATTTAAGTAGTGGTGTAGAAACCAATGGGATAAAAGATAAAGATAAAATAAAAGAAGTTGTAAGGAGGGTACATGATGAGTGTAGGTAGATATGGACAACATGGTGGTCAATATATTCCTGAAACATTAATGAGTGAAATTCATAAAGTAGAAGAAGCTTATGAGTTTTATAAACATGTTGAATCATTTCAAGCTGAATTAAATAAGTTATTAGTTGAATATGCGGGAAGACCATCATTATTGTATTATGCCAAAAAGATGACAGATGATTTAGGTGGAGCTAAGGTATATTTAAAAAGAGAAGACCTTAATCATACAGGATCTCATAAGATTAATAATGTTTTAGGTCAATGTTTAATGGCTAAGAAAATGGGAAAAACCAGAGTTATTGCAGAAACTGGTGCAGGACAACATGGTGTTGCGACAGCAACGGCTGCTGCATTGTTGGATCTAGAATGTGAAATCTTTATGGGTAAAGAAGATACAGATAGACAATCTTTAAATGTTTATCGTATGGAATTATTAGGAGCTAAAGTGCATCCTGTTATGAGTGGTTCTATGACTTTAAAGGATGCTGTTAATGAATGCATGCGTGAATGGACAAAACGTGTAGATGATACATTATATGTTTTAGGCTCTGTTATGGGACCTCATCCATTTCCTATGATGGTTAGAGACTTCCAAAGCGTTATTTCTAAAGAAGCTAAGGAACAAATCTTAGCCGCTGAAGGTAAATTACCTACAGCTGTTATGGCTTGTGTAGGTGGTGGAAGTAATGCTATGGGTATGTTCTACAACTTCATTGATGATAAAGATGTACAATTAATTGGTTGTGAAGCTGCAGGTAAAGGTGTGGATACAGCTTTAACAGCAGCCACTATGAATACTGGTACACTTGGTGTATTCCATGGTATGAAATCTTATTTCTGTCAGGATGAATATGGACAAATAGCTCCAGTTTATTCTATTTCAGCAGGTTTAGATTATCCTGGCGTAGGACCTGAACATGCACATCTTCATGATATTGGTAGAGCTCAATATGTTCCTGTTACTGATGATGAAGCTGTTTCGGCTTTTGAATATTTAGCGAGAGTAGAAGGCATCATTTGTGCTATTGAAAGTGCCCATGCGGTTGCTTATGCGAGAAAGATTATTCCTACTATGTCTAAAGATGATATTGTGATTATTTGTTTATCTGGTCGTGGAGACAAAGATGTAGCAGCTATTGCTAAGTATAGGGGGATTGAAATCAATGAATAGAATACAAAAAGCATTTGAAAACAAAAAAGCCTTTATTGCTTTCCTTACTGCAGGTGATCCTATCAAAGAAAAAACGATTGAATATATATTTGAATTAGAAAAAGCAGGTGCATCTCTTATAGAAATTGGTATTCCTTTTAGTGATCCAATTGCTGAAGGACCAGTTATTCAAGATGCTAACATTCGTGCTTTAAAACATCATATGACAACTGATGGTGTTTTTGAAATAGTAAAAGCTGTCAGAGAAAAATCTGATATTCCTTTATGTTTGATGACTTATCTTAATCCAGTTTTCCATTATGGTTATGATCGTTTCTTTAAGAATTGTCAGGAAGTTGGTGTTGATGGTATTATCATTCCTGATTGTCCATATGAAGAATCTGGTGAAGTCAAGGAAGTTGCCAAAAACTATGATGTGAAAGTTATTTCTATGATTGCTCCAACATCAAAAGAAAGAATCAAAATGATTGCTCAAGAAGCTGAAGGATTCATTTATCTTGTATCATCATTGGGTGTTACTGGTGTCAGAGATGAAATCCAAACGGATTTGTCTACAATTATTAAAAGTATTAAAGAAGTAACAGATGTTCCAGTTGCTATAGGTTTTGGTATCCATTCACCTAAGCAAGTTCAAGAAATGAATCAATATGCTGATGGAACGATTGTTGGTAGTGCTATTGTTAGAATTATTGGTGAACATGGTGAAAACGCTCATCAGGCATTATACGATTACGTCAAAGATATGACACAGTTTAATTAAGCAGAAGTCTAACTTCTGCTTTTATAAAAGGGAATACATATGCGAAGAAAAGATAGAGAAGTAACGGATTTTAATACTATTATTCAAATCATTTATAATTGTGAAATTATAAGACTAGGTTTGACTGATGATTACCCTTATATTGTACCAGTGAATTTTGCCTATACTGTTGAAGATAAACAAATTTGTTTTTATATTCATGGTGCTATGGCAGGAAGAAAATATAAACGTATTTTTAAAAAAGGTTAAAGTTCTATTTGATAGAATTTTAACCTTTTGTTTCATATTTAATGGTTTTCGTTGAATTTTGAAAATGCAATTTCAGTATTTTGAACATTTCCTGTTTTGATATCATTATAAGCCTTTTTAATTCTTTCTAGTAATTCTTCGTCATTCATTAAATCTGCATTTACTCTATCAGGCATTGTTGCTTTCTTCATTGACTTAAAATTTTTAATAACTTATCATGATACTACAGTATGACTCTAGTAAAAAAACAAAGAAGAAAATATTATGTATCATGGAAGATTTAAAGGTAGTCATTACGAAGCTGTTTTTCATTTTGGTAGAATGTTATTAAATCATGATAAAGTTATAAGTCCTAACTTTAAAATAACTCTTGAAAAAATTTGTAAACAATATAAAAAAGATGTATGCGTCAAATAGCGAGGTGGGAGATCCAATAAGGTATGGTATGCTATATGG
>JAJQDJ010000212.1 GCA_021202205.1 Erysipelotrichaceae bacterium | reverse complement strand
TTTGGTGCTGATTTACAAGAAATTCTTAATAGTGATACGGATGTCATTCAAAATAAAGGTACAATAGGTGATAATACTTATTATTATTGTATTACAGAAACAAATAATAGTGGTCAATATTTGATATCAATTATTGATAGTGAATATTCTAATGATATGATTGCTGATATTAAAAATCAAATTGTTTATATTCAATATGCTTTTTTTGCAATGATTGCTTTAGTCATGGTTGCATGGGTATTTAGTCTTATTAATCCACTAAAAAAGATTAAGAATTATATTGATGATATTAAGTTAGGAAAAGAAAGTGAACTTAATATTGATAGAGAAGATGAAATAGGGGTTGTATCACAAGCTTTGGTTGCTATGAAGGAAGGTCTAGATCGTCAAGAAGAAATCAAAGAAGAAATGATTCATAATATGTCTCATGATTTAAAAACACCAATTGCTTTAATACAAACCTATAGCCAAAGTGTCAAAGACGATATATATCCTTATGGTGATAAAGATAGTTCTATGGATATTATTATAGAAAATGCTGATCGTCTAGAACACAAGGTAAAATCTTTCTTATATTTAAATCGTTTGGATTATTTACAAGGTGAAAATATTGAATTAGAAACTTTTGATATGAAACAGCTTATAGAAAAGATTGTGGCTCAAATGGAAGCACTAAATGATTTACAATTGGTGAGTGAATTAGATAATGTTAGTTTTATTGGTGATGAAGAACATTGGCGTGTGGCAATAGAAAATATTATTGCTAATGCTTCAAGATACGCAAAAAGCGAGATTAAGATTATTCTTAAAGATAAATATTTAGAAATTTATAATGATGGGGAAGCTTTAGAAGAAGAATCTATTCCTTATTTATTTGATCCTTATGTTAAAGGAGTCAAAGGACAATTCGGATTAGGATTATCCATTGTTGCGAAAATTGCTGATATGTTTGGCTATCATGTAACGGCTAAAAATCAGGAAATTGGTGTTAGTTTTATATTTACAAAGAAATAGGGTTGAACAATTGTTCAACCCTATTTTAGATCTTTTGCTATTTCTACGACTGATGTAACAGCAGAAGCAATATTTTGTAAATCACTAGGAATAAGGATCTTTGTTGATTGACCTTCAGCGACTTTTTCTAAAGCTTTATAACCTTCTAATGTAACATATGCTTGCTGTGGTTGTGCAGTATTAATATATTCAATACCTTTAGCTTGTGCTTCATAAACAAGTCTTAAGGCTTCTGCTTCACCTTCAGCTCTAGCAATGGCAGCTTCTTTCTCAGCTGTAGCTTCAAGAATCATAGATTCTTTTTTACCTTCTGCTGTCAGTATGGCTGCAGTTTTTTTACCTTCAGCTTGTAAGATTGCTTCACGTCTTTCACGTTCAGCACGCATTTGTTTTTCCATTGCCTCTTGAATATCACGAGGTGGTATAATGTTTTTTACTTCTACACGATGAATCTTAATACCCCAAGGATCAGTTGCTTCATCTAATATAGAACGCATTCTTGAATTAATGATATCTCTTGAAGTTAATGTTTCATCTAATTCTAAGTCACCTATAATATTACGCAAAGTTGTAGCTGTTAAATTTTCAATAGCATTTAATGGTCTTACAACTCCATATGTAAATAACTTAGGATCGGTAATTTGAAAATACACAACAGTATCAATTTGCATCGTAACATTATCTTTAGTAATAACAGGCTGTGGAGCAAAATCCATGACTTGTTCTTTTAATGAAACACGATTCGCTACATGGTCCACCATTGGAATCATAATATGCAAACCAACATTACAAGTACGATTATAAGCACCAATTCTTTCTACAACATAAGCATATGATTGAGGGACAATACGAATTGTTCTAGCAATCAATACAACAACCACTACAAGTAAAATAATTAACCATGAATACTTTAAAATTGTTAACATTATCTATCAACTCCCATTTCTAATTTTTTCACTACAACATGAGCACCTTCAATGGATAACACTTCTGCATATTCTCCAACTGTTATCACTTCATTATTTAAACTTGTGGCACTCCATAATTTACCCATAACCTTAACTTCACCTTTTTGATCAGCTGTAATTGTTTCTGTCACAAGACAATGTTTACCAATTACACGATCCAAATTTGTTCTTACAATGTTGCCTTTAAGATACTTTTTAACTATTGGTCTTGAGGCTATAATACAAATAATAGATACAAATGCAAATATTATAATTTGTCCTGTTTGATTCAATCCTAGCAGATTACATACTAAGGCTACAACTGCTCCTACACTAAACCATATACTCACTAAATCAATCGTGATAACTTCAACAATAATTGAAACAACCAATATAAGTGTCCAAACAGCTGTCATTGACATATGATTTCCCTCCTTTAAAGTTGTGCAATCATAATTGAATGCACAACATCGAATGTTACAGTATACTTATAACATTGTTTTTCACCAAATTCCAAACCAAACGCAGCACTTAGGTCTTTCACAAACGATTTATTAGCAATTCGACCGTAACTCTTGCCATGAGAAAAGCGGTGCAGCTGACTTTCATAATAAATATGTTCATCTATTTCTTCTTTACTGACAGGTTTAATGCCTATTTGCCTGGCTTTTGTATCTATTCCTAATAAAACATAATTAACATTTTCAAAATATGCACATGCGGCTTTATTTAATGTTAAATTTGTTTCATAAATTGTCAGTATCATTTTTGAAACATCATTTGTAGACCATTCAAAGCTCATGTTATCCTCCTCCTTAATATTAATTATATTATTATAATTATTTTTTTTGCAACAAAAATAATTAAATTATTTTAATTATCATTTATTTTTTACATTATTATTTTTTGAATTGCTTCTGTACTTTTAAAAAGGCATCGTTTATAATAGATGAAGGAGGAAACAATGAAGAAGGCATTATTCATATTATTATCCATCTTTTTACTTTGTGGATGTTCTAGTAAGAAAGAAACCATAACTTTATCACATACTGTTACATTGAAGTTTTTCTATATTGAAACATGTTCAGAATGCAAAGCATTTAAGACTAATGTTATTCCTGAATTGGAAGAAACATTTGGTGATTCTATTATTATTGAACAATATGATCTAGACGATAAAGATACTCAAGAAGTTTACGATGAGGTGATTGATTCTTTACTAGACTTTGACGAATCTTACTATGGATTGGGGCCGGCTTATGCATTAGAAGGTTATTTTTTTAAGCTAGGCTATACATCTGGCGATGAAGATTATCTTATTGAAGATATTCAAAAAGCCGTAAATGATGAAGAATTAAGTGATGAATTGAGTGGACTTCGTTTTACATATCAATGAAGAAGTTATTATTAGTTTTTATTTTATTGCTTAGTGGTTGTACGACAACTACTAATGCAGATTATTATTTATATGTTTACTATGCTTCAACATGTCCTATTTGTAGTTCTTTTATTAATACAGTTGTCCCTCAAATAGAAGAAATTTATGGTGATTCTATGGAGGTAACATTAATGGATATCGATGAAGATGAATCTGTAGAAGCATATGCAAAAACATGTACTTTATTACAGGATTATGAATTGGACGATAGTTCAGGAAGTGTTCCTTTTATTGTATTAGATGGTTATTTTGCTAAAATAGGCTATGAAGTTGGACAGGCTAAGTTAATCTTAGATGCTATTGATAATGCCATCAATAACGATGAATTACCAACTGAATTAGGTGATGTTTATTATTTTAAAGAAGGTAGGACATATCATGAAGAAGGAGGAAAATAACATGTCAACACCACACAATCAAGCAGCAGTAGGAGAAATAGCAAAAACAGTTTTAATGCCAGGAGATCCTTTAAGAGCAAAGTTTTTAGCAGAAAATTATTTAGAGGATGTTCATCAATTTAATAGTGTTAGAAATATGTTTGGCTATACAGGAACTTATAAAGGCAAGAAAGTTTCTATTATGGGATCAGGAATGGGACAACCATCTATTGGTATTTATAGTCATGAATTATATAATTTTTATGGCGTTGAAAGTATTATTAGAATTGGTAGCTGTGGAGGTATGCAGGAAAATATTCATTTAAGAGATATTATTATTGTTCAAGGTGCTTGTACAGATAGTAACTTTGCACATCAATTTGAATTACCAGGGACGTATTCTGCTATATCTACTTATGAGTTGTTAGAAAAAGCAGTCAATAAAGCTAAAGAAAAAGGAGTCACTTATCATGTTGGTAATGTTATAGCATCTGATTTATTCTATCATGCAGATAAAGGCTCTACTGAAAAATGGGCACATATGGGATGCCTTGGTGCTGAAATGGAATCTTATGCTTTATTTGCTAACGCTGCATACTATGGTAAGAAAGCTTTAACATTATTAACAGTTTCTGATTCTTTAGTAACACAAGAAGAAACAACAGCTGAAGAACGTGAAAAAACGTTTACTGCAATGATGGAAATAGCTTTGGAGATTGCTGAATGATCAAAAAAGTCGCTTTATATGATTTTGACAATACAGTGGCTAAAGGGGATTCTATTGTAAAGTTATTAATTGATAATATTACTAAGCATCCTTTGCATATTTTCAAATTTTTCAAAGTGGGTATTATATACATATTGTATTTGTGTCATTTGTCAACATTCGAAAAAGCCAAATCTGCATTATTATTCCCACTCAATGATATGGATGAACAACAATTAGAATTGTTTTACAATGATAAAATTGTACCAACATATTATCCTAATGTTGTAGAAACTATGCAACAGTACCATGATAATGGCTATATTGTGATATTATGTACAGCTAGTAGCGAGGCATGGATGAAATATAATCAACTACCAATTGATAAACTTATTGGCACAAAGACAAAACCACATTCTAGTGAAATTATTGGGAAAAATTGTAAAAACCAACATAAGATAGATCTCATCAAGGAATATCTTGATAGCATCAATGTTCAAATAGATTATGATAATTCTTATGCTTACTCTGATTCAGATTCTGATATACCAATGTTATCACTTGTCAAAAATCGTAAACGTGTCTTACTAAAAACTGGTCAAATCGTTGATTTTATACCAAAAAAACAGTCCTAGGACCAATGTCATTAAGTTAAGATTTGGTGACATTCCCCTTCTCAAAAATGAGAAG
>JAJQDJ010000255.1 GCA_021202205.1 Erysipelotrichaceae bacterium | reverse complement strand
TGCCCTCCAAATCAGCCCTCCCTTAATTCCAGTTTCATTTTACAATACGGGGTATTAAAAAACATTATCATTTTGATTTGTTTCACTTTATTTTTTGTTTATATTTCGGTATAATTTAGATATAAATGCGGAGGTAATTTAAAATGAAAAAAAGACCTATAGTTTTATGTATTTTGGATGGTTATGGATTAACTGATAGAGTTGATGGCAACGCAGTTTATTTAGCCAATACACCTAACTTAGATGATTTAATGGAATTATATCCTACAACTCAATTAAATGCGAGTGGAGAACCAGTAGGACTTCCTGATGGACAAATGGGGAACAGTGAAGTAGGACATATGAATATTGGTGCTGGTCGTGTTGTTTATCAATCATTGACTTTAATCAATAAAGCTGTTAGAGATGGTACATTCTATGAAAATGAATCATTTTTAAAAGCTATTAACCATGCTAAAGAGAATAATTCTAAATTACATATTTGGGGATTGTTATCAAATGGTGGTGTGCATTCATCTAATGAACATATTTATGCTTTATTAAAATTAGCTAAAGATCAAGGATTAGAAAAAGTATATGTTCATGCATTCTTAGATGGACGTGACGTTGCACCTGATAGTGGTGCTGATTTTGTTCAGGAATTGGTTGACAAGATGGCTGAAATCGGTGTTGGTGAAGTAGGATCTATTTCTGGTAGATATTATGCTATGGATAGAGATAAGAGAATGGAACGTGTTGAATTAGCTTATAATGCATTAGTAGCTAAGAATGGTGATACATTTAGTGATCCTGTTCAATACGTTAAAGATTCTTATGCTAAAGAAGTTTATGATGAATTCGTTATTCCTGGTTATAATCCTGATGTTAATGGCGGTATTGAAGATAATGATGCAATTATCTTTGCTAACTTTAGACCTGATAGAGCTATTCAAATGTCTAATGTATTCACTGCTGATGTTTATGATTTCAAACCAGCTGATAAACCACAAAATATCTTCTTTGTATGTATGATGCGTTATGCAGATACAGTTAATGGTGAAATTGCATTCCATTCATTAGATTTATCTAATACTTTAGGAGATTATTTATCTGAAAAAGGATTAAAACAATTAAGAATTGCAGAAACTGAAAAGTATGCCCATGTAACATTCTTCATGGATGGTGGTGTTGATAAGCAAATCGAAGGTGCAACTCGTGTATTGATTAATTCACCAAAAGTAGCAACTTATGACTTACAACCAGAAATGAGTGCTTATGAAGTCAAAGATGCTTTACTTGCTGAATTAGATAAAGATGAATATGATGTTGTTATTGTCAACTTCGCTAACTGTGATATGGTTGGACATACTGGTATTATTCCTGCAGCTATTAAAGCAGTTTCTGTCGTTGATGAATGTGTTGGTGAAGTATATCAAAAAGTTCTTGAATTAGGTGGAACGATGTTGATTACAGCTGACCATGGTAACAGCGAAAGATTGTTAGATGAAGATGGTAACCCATTCACAGCTCATACAACAAACCCTGTACCTTTAATTGTAACAAATACTCATGTACAATTAAAAGAGGGTGGAAAACTTGGTGACTTAGCACCTACAATCTTACAATTATTAGGTTTACCAATCCCTAAAGAAATGACTGGCGAAAGCTTATTAAAATAAATCATGAGAAGGCGTGATGCCTTCTTTTTTTATGCAGCATCCTTACTTATAGCAAGTATTATGCTATGCTGGAATAGGTAATGAAGATAATTGAGTTGTAGTTGTTCGTGAAATTTTCATTTCTGCATCAATGAAGAAATATTATTTGAAGAAGAGATTTCATATACCAATTGATGACGAATTAGAGGAAGAATTTGATAGTATGTGCCATTTAGGTTTCCAGCAATCTTGTATTAAATATAAAGCTTCTCTTGAGGCATTAATGAATAAGACATCATGGCCATTAGAAGAGGCAATGGACCTAACTGGTATCCCAGGAAAGATATCGACCAATACTTTATGAGAGATTTCTGAAGAAGCATATTACAAAGAACATGAAGGATGTAGCAATTAAGCTACATCCTTTTACTGATCATAGTAATATGGTTGGGTTTGTAAATATTGAATAGTATTTATTATATCGTCAATATCAAATGATTTTAAAGAATAGTCAATATTCTTATTATATAATGGATATGCATATTTAAATTCATATCATCTATTTATTTTCTTTAGTTCTACTTCAATATCTGAAGTATTGATGTAATTGATAAAACCATTTTCGTTAATACTATCTTTATCATTTTGTTCAAAATAATTCATCAACATGTCAATAATATAACGATTGTATGAATTATCATTTCCAATAGTTATACCCAAATTATTAATAACAGGTGTAAATAATGGCTGTTTGATTTTCTGATTGACAAATGGTTGTAAGAACTCAAACACTTTTTTATAATTATCAGGATTATAAACTCTTACAGTTACAGCATCTGTAGAAGTTTTTTCAGTTCGCATCTTAAATACACAAATAATATCATTGATAATAATAAATTTTGTAAATTGACGAAGGAATTCATCTTTCTTACTATCTTCAATAGAAAAATAATATTTGATATAAACCTTGTTAAGATCTCTCGTAAGTCGATACTTGAATGTGCAAAACTCACGACCATAATCAATTCGACATTCTAATAATCTTTGCTGATATACATCATCATTAGTAAATTCTTTTTCTAATGTCTTTTCAATGTTAAAGTAATTGAATTCTTCATTGTTTACTTTTGTTAAATGAATGAATTTGGTATAAAGTGGTATTTCGATATCGTAAAAATCATCATTTTGTTGTTTTAATGCATTGTACGCGTCATATAGTTCTTCAATAGTCATATAGCGTTCTCCTTTCTAATTGCAAATATTATATCATAAATAATTCCATATTGCAATTGATAATTGCAATAAGTAAGTTATATGATTTGAGATTGTTTAATCCTGCTATATTATTTTTAGTAGATTATGTATTGAAGTGAGATTAGATTCTAATGCCAGGAAGAATCGAGGCAGTCATTTGATGGAAGATCTTTTTGAAAGTTATATTTAATGATTAAACGTAGAATATTACAAAGGAATGACAACCAATGAAATAGAAAAGAAATGGCATATCGATTTATCATTACTGACTAATCGGAATGATGTAACAAAGAGGTTTGATTTTGTGATTCATATCTCAAATCAGATATATGTATTTGAAACAAACTTTTATAAATCTGGAGGTAGCAAGCTTAATGAAACGGCTAGAAGCTTTAAAATGATTGCTGAAGAGGTAAATAAGATAGAGGAAATGACATTTATATGGGTAACAGATGGTATAGGCTGGAATAGCGCAAGGAAGAAGTTAAAAGAAACATTTGATGTATTGGATACACTTTATAATATTAATGATTTAGAAAATAATATATTAAAAAATATTATTAAATAATAAATACCCCAACAGGTTGTTAGGGTATTTTTATATATTTCTATAGCTCTTATTCGTTTATAATTTCCAGCTTGCAGCTAATTCTATAGAATGAATAAATCGTTTATATATATCATCTTGTTTTATTAGTTCTTCATGATTGCCACATTGAACAATTTTACCTTTATCGACAACGATAATTTGATTGGCGTGTCTGACAGTCTTTAAACGATGGGCGATCACAATGATAGTCTTTTCTTTTGTTAAAGCTTCTATAGCTTCCATTAATTCTTTTTCGTTTTCAGGATCAACATTAGCAGTTGCTTCGTCTAATATAATAATTGGAGCATCTTTCATAATAGCTCTAGCAATCGATATTCTTTGTTTTTCTCCACCTGATAGATTAGCTCCACCTCCGCCAATAATAGTATCATAACCATCTGGTAAATTCATAATAAAATCATGAAAACAAGCTTTTTTGCTTGCCTTGATCACTTCATTCATAGATGCTTTTTCATTTCCAAAACGTATATTATTAGCTATTGTATCAGAAAATAAATAGACATTTTGAAAAACAAAACTATAATTTTTCATTAAACTATCCATGCTATATTCTCTAACATCATGATTATTTAGTTGCACATAACCAGTATCAACATCCCAGAATCTTGCGATTAAGTGACATAATGTTGTTTTCCACTACCAGATGGTCCAACAATGGCTGTTGTTGTATGTTCAGGTATTTTTAAACTTATATCATTAATAATCTTTTTAAAATCATAAGCAAATTCAACATTATGAGCTTCAATATTATAATTATCAGGTATTATGTTTTTGCCATCAATATCAATTGGTTGGATTCTAAAGATTTCGTTGGCTTTATCAACACTTAAATCTACTATTCTTAGTAATGAAGAATATTGACCTGCTTGTTCTAAGTTTAACAAAACCATAAAAGAACATATCATCATACATATATAAATTAATAAATCTATAGTACCATCAATATAAAAGTATATAGAAAATATCGTCATAAATATACCTGTTAATTTGATAATAATGGTTTGCATTGCCATATAAGGGATAAAAGTTATTTCTAATTGAATATTGGTATTTTGATTATTATCAATAGCTTTGTATAAATCTTTAATAATTTTGTTACTTGTATTAAAAGCTTTTATTTCAGCTATACCCATAACATATTCGATAACTTTTTCAACGAGCTTGGTATCTGATTGTATTTTTAAAGGTGATATTTTTTCTGATTTGTTTTGCATTAAACTATTAGAAAAAAGGAATAGAATCATTCCAATGGTTAATATTATACCGATTCTAAAATCAAATACGAAAATATAAATATCAATAATAATAGTGGTAAGAAGACCTTGAGTTGTTAGAAGAACTACTCTCGTAGCAACATCTGCTAGGTTCTCCATTGTATTTGTTGTAATGGAAGTAATATAGCCTAAACTGTTCTTATTAAAATATCCCATTGGTAAATATTTTAAATGTTCTGCAATATCAATACGCTTATTGGCTGCAGTAGTGTATCCGGCTTCAGTTTGTAATATTGCTGAAAAATATTTTGTGAAGGAACCAATAATAATGCTTAATACCATAATAATGATACATTGTATGATTGTAGCATTTGTTAGAGTGTTGTTTATAGCAGCATTTAAAATAATATATATAGCCAATGTCATTAAGTTTATTTTTAAGAAATTATATGTTAATGACTTTACGGGT
>JAJQDJ010000177.1:565-5200 GCA_021202205.1 Erysipelotrichaceae bacterium | reverse complement strand
CTGTAAGGTATATACCTGATATATATCTTACTATACTTATTATACGAGGAGGGATTACTATGGAAAAAATTGAAGAATTAGAGTTACAAATAAAAAAGCTTCTCGATGATAATGAATATCATGAAATTAGAGAATTATTGGAAGATTTAAATGAAGCTGATATTGCTGAGATTATTGAAACAATTGATAATCGCAAAGATGTTGTGCGTATTTTTAGATTATTATCCAAAGATAGTGCTGCGGAAGTTTTTGCTCATATTCCTGTTGATTATGAACAGATGATAATTGAATCGTTGACTGATAGAGAAACAAATAAAATTATGAGTGAAATGTTTTCGGATGATGCTGCAGATATGTTAGAAGAAATGCCAGCTAACGTTGTTAAAATGGTATTAGCTTCATGTGATAAAGAAACACGTGCTGATATCAATTCACTATTACAATATCCTGAAGATTCAGCAGGTAGTGTGATGACAGTAGAATTTGTTTCACTTCGAGCTTATATGCGTGTTAGTGAAGCTATTGAACGTATTAGGACAGTAGGTCAGGATAAAGAAACAATCAATACTTGTTATATAACTGATGCTAAAAAACATTTATTAGGAGCCTTGTCATTACGTGAAATTATTTTAGCAAACGCTGATGATGTTTTGAATGATATTATGGAAGATAATATTATTTCTGTACATACTTTAGAGGATCAAGAAGAAGTTGCAAGACAATTTCAAAAATATGATTTTTATGCTATGCCTGTTGTTGATAATGAAAATAGGTTGGTTGGAATTATTACCGTAGATGATGTTATGGATATCATGGAAGAAGAAGCCACTGAAGATATTGAAATGATGGCGGCCATTACGCCAACAGATCAACCATATATGAAAACAAGTGTATTAGATACGTATAAAAAACGTATTCCTTGGTTACTGCTATTAATGTTATCAGCGACTATTACAGATAAGATTATTACTGGATTTGAAGAAGCCCTAGCTGCTTATGTCGTTTTAACAGCTTTTATTCCTATGCTTATGGATACAGGAGGAAATAGCGGTTCACAGGCATCTGCATCTATTATTCGAGCTTTGTCATTAGATGAGTTGGAGTTTTCAGATTTACCAAAAGTTATTTGGAAAGAATTTCGAGTATCTATTATGTGTGGAATCACTTTAGCTATTTGTAATTTCTTTAAAATTTTGATAGTTGATCAAAAATCAGTGGCTGTTGCTGCAGTTGTATGCATATCATTATGTATTACTATTATTTGTGCAAAGATAGCAGGATGTACATTACCGATGATAGCCAATAAGATAGGCATTGATCCAGCTGTTATGGCAAGTCCATTTATTACGACAATTGTTGATGCTATATCATTATTGGTTTATTTCAATGTTGCGACAACGCTACTGGGATTATAAAAAAATGTTGTGATTATCGTTATTTGTGTTATAATTGGTGAGATTATGAATGAGGTGGAAGTATAATGTCAAAACAAGTATTTAATTTAGATTTTTATGAGAAGAAATTTACGATTGAAACAGGGGAATTAGCTAAGCAAGCTAATGGTTCTGTGCTCGTAAGATATGATGATACAGTGATTTTATCAACTGTATGTGCTGGAAAAGAACCAAAAGATGTTGATTTTTTTCCTTTAACTGTTACATATGAGGAAAAACTTTATTCTGTCGGTAAAATTCCTGGAGGATTTTTAAAAAGAGAAGGAAGACCAAGTGAACATGGTACTTTAACAGCACGTATGATAGATAGACCAATTAGACCTTTGTTTGCGGATGGTTTTAGAAATGAAGTACAAGTTGTTAATACAGTTTTATCTGTTGATCAAAGTGCTTCTCCTGAAATGGCTGCGATGCTTGGAGCATCGCTTGCTTTATGTATTTCTGATATTCCTTTTAATGGACCTATTGCAGGTGTAAATGTTGGTTTAATAGATGGAGAATTTACAATTAATGCAGGTCCTGAACTTATGGAAAAAAGTTTAATTAATCTTGAGGTGGCAGGGACTAAAGAAGCTATTAATATGGTTGAGGCTGATGCTAAAGAAGTTGACGAAGAAACGATGCTTAATGCTTTGATGTTTGGTCATGAAGCTATAAAGGAATTGATTGCATTTGAAGAACAAATTGTTGCTGCTTGTGGTAAGGAAAAGATTGAGATTCCACTATTTGAGTTAGATCAAAACATTGTTGATGAAGTGACTAAGCTAGCTAAGGAACGTATGGTTCAAGCTGTGTCTATTCCTGGAAAATTGGAAAGATATGGAGCAATAGATGATTTAAATGCTGAAATTGAAGATATATTTGAAAATAGAGAATATCTAGATGCTGATACACATGATTCTGTAATGAAACAAGTAAAGATTGTTATGCATGATCTTGAAAAAGATGAAGTAAGAAGACTAATAACAGAAGATAAAATCAGACCTGATGGTAGAAAGATTGATGAAGTAAGACCTTTAGATTCACAAGTTGATATATTACCTCGTGTTCATGGTTCGGCTTTGTTTACACGTGGGGAAACACAAGTATTATCTGTTTGTACTTTAGGTGCTTTAGGTGAGCATCAAAAAATTGATGGCTTAGGACTTGAAGATCAAAAACGTTTTATGCATCATTATAATTTTCCTCCATACTCTGTTGGTGAGACAGGCCGTATGGGATCTCCTGGAAGAAGAGAAATTGGTCATGGTGCTTTAGGAGAAAGAGCTTTGGCTCAAGTTATTCCTAGTGAAGATGAATTTCCATATACTATTCGTTTGGTATCAGAAGTATTGGAATCTAATGGTTCATCATCACAAGCCTCTATTTGTGCTTCATCAATGGCATTAATGAGTGCTGGTGTGCCTATATCAAATCCTGTTTCTGGTGTAGCAATGGGGCTTGTCAAAAAAGGTGATGATTATACTATTTTAACGGATATTCAAGGTATGGAAGATCATTTAGGTGATATGGACTTTAAGGTAGCAGGTACTAAAAATGGTATTTGTGCACTTCAAATGGATATTAAGATTGATGGTATTACTAAAGAAATCTTACAAGAAGCTTTAGCTCAAGCAAAAATTGGTCGTGCTCAAATTATGGAAAATATGTTAAGTGCTATTAGTGAACCACGTAAGGAATTAAGTCCTTATGCTCCAAAAGTTTATTTGATGCATATTGAACCAGACCAAATCAAGGATGTTATTGGTAGTGGCGGTAAAACAATTAATGAAATCATCGAAAAATCTAATGATGTAAAGATAGATATTGATCAGGATGGTCGTGTCACAATTTATCATTACGATCAGGAAGCTATCAACACAGCTGCAAAAATGATTGAAAATATTTGTCGTAGAGCTCAGGTTGGAGAAATTTATGATGGTAAAGTTGTTAGAGTTGAAGATAAATATGCGTTTATTGAATTATTTGAAGGTACAAATGGTTTCTTGCATGTTGCTGATGTTGCACATGTACGTGTAAACAAAGTCTCTGATGTATTAAAACTTGGAGATATTGTTAAAGTTAAAGTTATCAAAATCACAGATAAAGGTGTTAATGTTTCACGCAAAGCATTATTACCAAAACCTATTCGTCAAAAGGATAATAAGTAATGATTGTTTTAGCTTCATCCTCACCGAGACGCAAAGCATTATTAGAAAATCATGGCACCGCATTTATTGTCGATGCCTCTTTTATTGATGAAGTTTTAGATGAAAGTTTGGACATTGAAAGCAAGCTCATGCATTTGGCTGCTCAAAAAGCTTATCCTATTCATCAAAAATATCCATATGATATTGTTATTGGTGCAGATACGATTGTTTATTATAATGATAAAATTATTGGAAAACCTATTGATAAAGATGATGCAAAGCAGATATTATTATCATTATCTTGCAATGTTCATCGAGTATATAGTGCTGTGGCTATTTATTATGGTGATGATTTAGAATGTTTTATCGATTATACAGATGTTTATTTTAAAAATATAGAGCCGTATTTGGATACTTATCTACTAAGTGATGAATGGATTGATAAAGCAGGTGCATATGGTATTCAAGGTCATGCTGTGATATTTGTTGATCATATTGTAGGGGACATAGATACTGTGATTGGCTTACCGACAAATAAGATAATCCAATCGCTTAAAAATCATGGAGGTTTAAAATGATTGAAGAATTAATACAAAATGGTGATTATCAGGAAGCTCTTTCCTATTTAACAGATTTCAATGATGAAAAAACACGTTATCTAAGATTAGTTTGTCTCATAGGATTGCAACAATATCAACAGGCTAAAGAAGAAGGCTTATATGCTAAAGCTCATGCGACTGATACATATTATGATGTCGTTTCCATGTACATTACTGCCTTAAAAGAACTACAAGAATTTGAAGAAGCTATTGATATTCTTATTGAAGAATTATCAATGCCTTATATTCCTTATGAATATGAAAACGTTTTTAATGCTGCTTACGATCAGATTCTTTTAGATAAGCAAGAATCGCGTTATGAGGTAGAAAGTAAGAATCAAATTTTTTCTATAGAGGAGATAGATCAATTATTAAAAAATAAATCTTGTAATGAAGAACTCATTTATATGGCTTTAGATCAATTACAACAATTAAATGTGCGTCTTATTATTC
>JAJQDJ010000177.1:0-555 GCA_021202205.1 Erysipelotrichaceae bacterium | reverse complement strand
TTATTATTCCTACTATTAGAGATTATTTGATTGATCCAAAACGTGATTTTTTTATTAAAACATTATTATTAGAAATTCTTATTGATCAACAAGTTGATGATGAATTTGAGATTGAAAAATTTCAGCAATATTATGATATCAATCCAATCTATATGCCATTAGTTTTAGAACAAGATGCTTATCAAGTTATTGGTTTATATTTAGAAAAAAATATTGAAGATAATAATCCTACATTATATCAACAATGTTTAGATTATTTAGAATACTATCTTTATTCAATATATCCATATGAGATTTATGAAGATGATTATCATATTATTGCAGCGACTATTCATTATTATGTTGCAACTATGCAAATGATAGATATAGATGAAGAAGATATAGAAATTATGTATTATTGTACTATGGATGAAATAGAAAGAATGAAATTAAAATTTAATCTTATCGAGGTCTTATAAATGCACATTGGTGCATTTTTTGATATATCAATATTACATTCAATAAAAATCCCGAATTGCAAGCAGAAAGTGGAATTAAGATGAAAAAAATTTAATT
>JAJQDJ010000128.1 GCA_021202205.1 Erysipelotrichaceae bacterium | reverse complement strand
AAAATTAAATTTTTTTCATCTTAATTCCACTTTCTGCTTGCAATTCGGGGATTCTCTACTATTTTACATAAATCCTTAAGACTATAAAATTGCAAAGCTATCATGATATATTCATTCAATGCAGCATTTTTCATACGATAATAACTTGAACGTGAATATTTATTTTCCCACCAATGAGAGTCATAAAAATTTAAATATTGGTGCTTAATAAAATCTAAAGTATCTTCTGATAAACAACTATGTATCTGTTCGACGACTAACACATAAGCTTCAAGATTTTGTTTCTTTTGCATCTGTGCCAGCATTGATGATTCACCAATATTATAAGGTATACTCGTATCTCTTATTTTAAATAAGTTAGTTTCTGGGTAATAGTTGTAATGCTGATCCAGGAAAAGGATATTTAATTGTGCACGCTTATATTTTTCTATGATTTCCTTAACAATTCTATCTTTCTCTCTTAACTTTAAATTTAATTCCATAACAAACCCTCCTATTATTTATATACGCTTTTAGGAGGGCATTTTTCTTTTTTTTAAATTGTGAAATTTTCAATTAATTCTAATATTTCTTCTTCTTTTATGCCAATAGCAATTAAATATTCTTTAGCACTGCCATAATGTTCTCTTAGATAAGCTAAAAGTTCCATCATATAACTCGGAGCAGAATTTAGGAATCGTTTTGAATCCTCATCCATCATATCTGATAAATTTTGATTAATATCCATATTATTTTCATAAGATTCACTATAATCTTTCACAATATCATACTCATGGCAGCCTGCCAAATCTAATAACAAGGCAGCCGTTATACCTGTACGATCCTTTCCAGCAGAACAATGAAATAAAACACCTTCATAAGGATATTTGATAAATATTTCAAATAATTCTTTAAATTTATCTTTGAATGCTTCGAGCATATAAATATACACCCCACCAAGGTTGCGATAGGTTTTTACTTCATCAGGAACAATAGCTGCACTAGTCGAATCATAAAGATTTAATTCATAAAAATCAAAATCCTTATCATTTTTAAAAGGATTAGGTTGGCAATCTTTTTCAAAATCACTACGTAAATCAATAACAACTTTTACACCATAATCTTTTAACGTTTGGATATCGCTTTTCGTACAATAAGTAGGTGCGGCAGCACGTATATATTTATGTGATCTTGTATAGTAACCATCCTGAGTTTCATAACCACCAATATCTCTTGTATTATGCATTCTCTCTAGCTTTATTTGTCGTTCTTCACGGGTCATATATTGCATAATCTATACCTCAAAAGGACGAACACGTAATTGAACGCCTAAATCATCACATATCTTTTGACATTTTTGAATCTTTTCATCACCAATAATATCCACAACTGTCAATACAACATGAAGGACATAGTCTTTGCATTTACCAGCAAACTCTAACATAGCATCAAAAGATTGTATACCAAAACGACTACGTGTCAATTCTAGATATTCGTTTTCATCAGGCGCATTTAAGCTAATCGATACTGTATCAATGCAGCCTTCAAGCTGTGGCGTAATATCTCTCTCATTTATTAAATTGCCTAAACCGTTTGTGTTAATACGAATCGGTAAATCCTGTCGGCAATTTTTTAGAAACGAAGCAATTTGCACAACATCATCAACACGTGTCAAGGGTTCTCCAAAACCGCAAAAAGTTACTTCTGCAAAATCATTAATGTTGTATTGTTGAAATTCAGTCATAACTTCTTTGGCTGTTGGCTCTTGTTTTAACCACAAAGTATTAGATTCACTCATTTCCTTGGTCTGACGCAAACAAAAAGTACAAGCACATGGACAACGATTTGTCAAGTTTACATAAACATGTACATCTTTAAGATTATCTAAATTGCCAATATCAATATAACCATTACTATGTAAAGTATAAAGAATCATCATTCATCCCTCCCTAATTCCCATAAATATTCTTCAAAACATAAGCCATAATAATGAGGTATTTCTAATTCTACACAGCGTTCTATACAACGTGAAGCAAACTTTGTGGCTTTTTTGACGCTATGATAGAAGCTATGGCCATTCAAATAGCTGCCTGCAATAACAGAAGCAATAACATCACCTGTGCCACAACGATCTTGGTCAATACGATCAACCATAACTATTTGATAATCTTCGTTTTTATTATAGATAAAATTGAGTATTTGTTTATCATTGAAAGGAATACCTGTCACAACAATATGTTGTGGCCCGTTATCAGATAGTTTTTGACACATTTGTTTGAGTTCATCAAATGAAGGCAAATGATCAGGATATGGTTCATCCACCAAGGTAACAAGTTCTGTTAAATTAGGTGTTAATAAATCAGCATAATGAACCAATTTTTTCATTTCTTCACACATTTGTGGTGTATAGGTCGCATACAGATGACCATGATCACCCATAACAGGATCGACCAAAACAAAGGCATCTTTATTTTTGAATGTTTCTATAAAATCAAATACAATTTCAAATTGTTCTACTGATCCTAAAAAACCTGTTGCAATCGCATCAAATTCTAGATTAAGATCTTTATAAGTTTGAATATAATCATGCATCCTAGATGTATAATCATCAAAATAATAAATAGGAAATTGCGTATGTGTTGAAAGAATGGCAGTCGGTATCGGTACAGCTTGTATTTTCATTGCTGAAACAATAGGTGCCATTGCCGCAATTGAACATCGGCCAAATCCTGTTATATCATTAATTAAAGCAATACGTTTTTGTCTTTTCATCATCAATCACCCCAGATATCTTTAGTATAAAACGTAACAAAATAATATATTACTCATTGAAAACTTATATCTTATTGTCTTATTTGTCCATTACCATAAATCTTATATTGAAAAGAAGTCATTTCCAATAAAGCTAATGGACCTCTAGCATGTAATTTTTGTGTGCTAATGCCTAGTTCTGCTCCAAAGCCAAATTCTCCACCATCACTAAAACGTGTTGAGGCATTCAAATAAACACAAGCTGAATCTAATGAATTCATAAATAAATCAGCCGCTTCTTGATTTTCTGTAATAATAGCTTCTGAATGTTTTGTAGAATACTGATAAATATGTGCAATTGCCTCTTCTATAGAATCGACCACTTTTACTGCTACAATATAATCATCATATTCAGTTGCATAATCCTGCTTTGTTGCCTCATGGCAAGAAATAATGTTTTGAGTTGCTTTGTCACCACGGATTTCTACTTTTCCAGCAAAAGCTTCTTCCATTTTAGGAAGATAAGTTTCAGCAATATCTTTATGCACCAATATGGTTTCAATAGCATTGCATACAGAAGGTCTTTGGATTTTTGCATTAACACTTATATCAATAGCTTTTGTCATATCAGCATCCTTATCGATATATAGATGACAATTGCCAGCACCTGTCTCAATCACTGGTACTGTTGCATTTTTAACGACATGATTAATAAGTCCTGCACCACCACGAGGTACAACAACATCGACATATCCATTTGCAGTGATCAGTTGTGTAACCATAGAACGATCAGTATTTTCAATAAGCTGTATAGTATGATCTGGCAAAATATCAATAATAGCTTTTTGCATAATAGATGTTAACACCTTATTAGAGTTCAATGCTTCTTTACCACCTTTTAAAACACAAACATTACTAGATTTAATACATAAACAAGCAATATCCACTGTTACATTAGGACGTGACTCATATATAATACCAAAAACTCCCATTGGCACACGTACTTGTTTAATCAGCAATCCATTAGATCGATGAATTTCACGTATAACTTGACCAACTGGATCATCAAGATCTACCAATTTTAAAACATCATGAGCTATAGATTCAATACGCTCTTTATTCAAAAGCAAGCGATCCATCATAGCTTCACTCATACCATTATTTTTAGCAGCTATAAGATCTTTTTTGTTAGCTTCAATAATTTTATCTATATTATTCATTAAAGCCTCTGAAATAGCTTTTAAAGCTTCATTTTTTTGTGACGTAGTAACGTGCATCATATCACGACTAGCAAACGATGCGTTTTGCAATTGTTTCTCTAAAACTTTATCCATTTTTCTTACCTCCTAAAATAACCATATTATTCGCATGTATCACTTCATCATAATCTTTATAATGTAGAATATCTTCTATATCCTGACTATTATGACCCATTATCAATTTTATCTCATCACTCGAATAATTACTAATACCTTTGGCTATAACATTTTTCTTTACATCAACAACTTCAACAACCTGACCCATAATAAAATGTCCTTCAACATTAGCAATCCCACTTGTAAGCAAACTCTTACGATACTTACATAATGCATGACTAGCACCTTCATCAACAAAAATTTGTCCTTTTGCACTACTACGATATGTCATCCAATGTGCTTTTGCTTTTAAAGTCTTACCATGACTGCCATTAAACCATGTTCCTTCTTCATATTCATCAAAAATATGCAACAAACTGTTCTCTTTTTCACCATTAATAATAACCATATCTTTACCGTAATCATTAACAATCTTTGCAGCATTGATTTTTGTCATCATCCCACCTGTACCCAATACCGATGAAGATCCTCCAGCCATTTGAATAATATCATCATTCACACTTTCAACATACCTTAGCAATACGGCATCGTCATACTTACGTGGATTCTTAGTATAAAGTCCATCAATATCACTAACAAGTATCAACAAGTCACTATTCACAACCGGTACAAGCAAAGCTGCTAAAGTATCATTATCTCCTACTTTGATTTCATCAACAGCCAAAGCATCATTTTCATTAACAATAGGTATAACACCATAATTCATTAATGCATTCATCGTATTAGATAAATTCATCATACGCTTACGATCTGAAAAATCATCATGATTGAGTAATACTTGTGCACACTTTATATGAAATAGTTGAAATGTTTCTTCATAAATTTGCATAAGTTGTGCCTGTCCAATAGCAGCTAGAGCTTGCTTTTCAGGAATCGTAGAAGGCTTCTTATCAAGTTTCATCATTCCCATACCTGCAGCAATAGAACCTGAAGAGACAAGCACAATACTATAACCATCTTTAACCAATTTAGATATTTGCAAAACAAGATATAAGACTTTTTCTTTATCAATTTGACCATGCAAATTGCATAAAGAAGAAGAACCAACTTTAATCATAATACGCTTAATATGCTTTATATCTCTACTCATAAATTTCCCCTCTTATTTTTTGAGGTAGTGTCAAAGCTTGTTATAATATATGGGCTTTTCACTACCTGTTCCTTT
>JAJQDJ010000013.1 GCA_021202205.1 Erysipelotrichaceae bacterium | reverse complement strand
AAATCAATGTTTTTTTATTTTAATGACGCACACGGTGCAAATGAGGTTTTATTTTCTTTACTGATTAACTTAACAGTTATTATGAAAGCTATTGAAAAGAAAATGATGCTTTCTTTTCAATATATTAATTATGAAATTAAAAATCATCACTTAGTCGAAATTTCTTCAACACATGGAAATAACCAAACAAAATATGAATTATCGCCCTATCAAATAGTGTCATCTAATAATCATTATTATGTCATTGGTTATAATCAAATTCATCAGGAAGGTTTATCGATTTATCGTATTGATCGTATGCGTAGCATTCAAACGATTAAAAATGCATATATTGATATGACTGATCAATTTGATATTCATGCACAAATAGCTAGGATGACGAATATGTACACAACAACTACTTATGCAACTTTAAAAATAGAGTGTGATAAACGTATTTTAAGAGAAATCGCATCACATTTTGGTAAAGATATCTACATTGAGGAAACTCATTATGGTAGATGTTTGGTTATTATAGAAGAGACATCTATTTCTGAGGGACTTATCGGCTGGTTGATGATGTTACAAAATCAAGTTAAGGTCATTGCTCCTGTTTCCTTAAAAGATGAGATAGTGAAACGTATCCAGTTAATGATGGAACAGTATGAAGAGTAGTCTTGCACTGCTCTTTTAGATTTGGTAGAATAAAATACAGGTGATATTTATGTATAAGATTATGATTGTAGAAGATGATGAAGTCATTGCTCGTACTATTAAACAGCATTTAGAAACATGGAATTATGAAATAATGATTATTGAAGATTTTGAACATGTATTAGACGTATTTATGAAATATCAGCCACATTTGATATTATTGGATATCACTTTACCTTATTATAATGGTTATTATTGGTGTCAACAAATACGCAATAAATCTTAAGTACCCATTATTTTTATATCTTCAGTTAGTGAAAATATGAGTATTGTAATGGCAATGAATATGGGTGGTGATGATTTTATTAACAAACCTTTTGATCTTCATATATTAACTTCTAAAGTACAGGCTGTCATGCGCCGTACTTATACATTCTCAAAACAATTATCAATCATCACTTATAAAGATCTTATTTTAAATGTATTGGATGCAACAATCTCTTATCATAATATATCAATTGAACTTACGAGAAACGAACTTAAAATTATGCAATTACTTATAAATAAACATGAAACTTATGTATCTAGAGATGAATTGATGATGACATTATGGCAAAGTGATCAATTTATTGACGATAATACTTTAAGTGTCAATATGAATCGTTTAAGAAAGAAATTAGAAATATTGAATATTTATAACCTCATTACGACTAAGAAAGGTTTAGGGTACATGTTGTCATATGATTAATTATATTAAGGAAAGAAAATCTATCTATTTATTATATTTCTTATTTTTTTGATATTTTGGTTTGTATTTTATCTGTATGGTATTGAAATATCAGTATTATTATATGCAACAATGCTGGTATTAGGTTTATTGGTAAAATATTTTGTATGTGATTTTTACAATTATTATCAAAAAGAAAAACAATTACAATATATCCTAAGTCTTCATGATGTTATAGAATTGCCAGATACAACATTACCGATGGAGGAGATTTATCAACAAATTATTCAACAAATCAATACTATGAATCAAACTCTTATTAGTGATCAAAATAAACATTATCAAGATCAAATAGATTATTATACACTATGGATTCATCAAATTAAAATGCCTATATTAGCATTAAGATTACTGATTCAAACAAGTGATAATCATGATATGATGCTACAATTATTACGCATTGAACAGTATGTTGATATGGTATTGTACTATTTAAAAAGTGATCATATATCTTCAGATTTATCCATCAAACAATTAAAACTCATGCCTATTATCAATGATATCGTTAAGAAAAACGCTATATTCTTTATTCAAAAGAAAATAACATTAAAATTAGAACCTACGGATTTAATTATATTATCAGATGAAAAATGGATATCATTTGTAATCGAGCAAGTATTAAGTAATGCTTTAAAATATACGAAAGAAGGCATTATTCATATTTATGTTAAAGACGAAGTATTACATATTGAAGATAGTGGTATAGGTATTAAAGAAGAAGACTTACCGAGAGTTTTTGAAAAGGGATATACAGTCTATAATGGCCGTTTAGATAAAAAAGCTAGTGGGATTGGTTTATATTTATGTAAGAAGATTGTAGATGAACTTGGTTTATCTATTTTTATAGAGTCAATGATTGGACAAGGAACAACTGTGATGATTGATTTTCATATGGATACATTAAAGGTAGAATAATCTTACATAAATGTAAGATATAGAGGGAAATTGTAAGATGAATCAATGGTTCATATTTCTCTTTTTTTGTGTCATGAATAGTGTCAGGAGGGATAATAATGACATTATTAGAAGTTAAGAATTTAAAGAAGGTTTATACGATACGTAATTCAAAGCAACAGGTAAAAGCGTTATCGAATGTGACATTTTCTATTGAAGAAGGTGAATATGTTGCTATTATGGGTGAATCTGGTAGTGGGAAAACGACATTATTGAATATTTTAGCAGCTTTGGATAAACCAACAAGTGGTGAAGTCTTATTGGATGGTGAAGATTTAACGCAAATTAAAGATAAAAAGCTATCACAATTTAGAAGAGAAAATCTAGGCTTTGTATTTCAGGATTTCAATTTAATCGATACATTCTCTAATTCAGATAATATCTTGCTACCTTTAGTTTTATCTAAAGAATCTTATCCTTATATGAATCAAAAAATCCAGGAATTAGCACCAAAACTAGGTATTGAAAACATTCTCAAACAATATCCTTATGAAATATCTGGAGGTCAAAAACAACGTATTGCAGTTGCTAGAGCACTCATTAATCGTCCTAGGTTATTATTAGCAGACGAGCCAACAGGAGCATTGGATTCTGCATCTTCTAGTCAATTACTGGATATATTCAATCAAATGAATCAAGAGGGTCAAACTATACTCATGGTCACACATAGTGTTCAAGCTGCCAGTTATGCTAAACGTGTGATGTTTATCAAAGAAGGCACAATCTTTCATCAAATATATAAAGGCAGTCAAACGAGAGTTCAAATGTATCAAAGCATCTCTGATGCATTAACATTGCTTGCTGGTAGAAAGGATGTCTAATATGAAATTCTATCTTCAGCTTGCATTATCCAATATTAAGAAAAACAAACAAATATATATGCCTTATATCTTAACATCAGCATTTATGGTTATGATGTATTATTTGATGTATAGTTTGTCTAATGATGAAGCTATCGAGACAATGAAAGCGGGAGGAACAACGACTCAGCTAATATTGGATTATGGGGTTTATGTGGTAACTATATTTTCTATTATATTTTTGTTTTATATGAATAGTTTTATTTTAAAACGTCGTAAAAAAGAGTTTGCTTTATATAATATCTTAGGTATGGAAAAGTATCATGTAATGATGGTGTTATTATTTGAATCACTGCTTATTATGATGATTGCTATAGTTTTAGGTGTTGTTTATGGATTGTTGTTTAATCGTCTCATATTTTTGATATTTATAAAACTGGTTCATTTTTCTACGGATTTTACGCTAAACTTTGATTTTTATAATGTTTGGCATACTTGTCTGATATTTGTGCCACTATTTTTATCTGCCTATTTGTTTAATGCTTTACAGATTAGAATGTCTCATCCTATTGAACTATTAAGAGGTGGACAAACAGGAGAGAAAGAACCAAGAATTAAGTATTTGATTCTCATTATTGGCCTCATCACTTTAAGTGCTGGGTATGCTCTTGCACAAATGATTGAAGATCCAGGTATAGCGATTGGGCTATTTTTTGGTGCTGTTATTTTAGTTATGATAGGAACTTATTGTTTATTTACTTCAGGATCGATTGCTGATTTAAAACTATTAAAAAACAATCGCCACTATTACTATCAAACCAATCACTTTATCTCTGTTTCTCAACTCTTATATCGTATGAAACAAAACGCTGTGGGACTTGCTTCCATATGTTTGTTATGTACATGCATATTGGTTATTTTTTCAAGTACTGTTACTCTTTATTTAGGCACCGAAGAAACCGTGATAGCCTATAGTGATAGTAGTTATAATGCATCATTTCAGGATGTTGGGATAGATGAACATGATTTTGATGAATGTGAAATGCAAGAACTATACAATAATATTGAACAATTATTGATAGACTATGATATTGAATATGACATGATCAATATTCCTATTTATGGAAGAGCTACATTACGTACTTCTTCTAATAAAGTAATGAATTATTATGATTCATTAAATGATTCTACAATTGTTACAACTTATTTTATGACATTAGATGATTACAATCAAACCTATGATGAAAACATCACATTAGATGACAATGAAATATTAGTCAGTTCAAATTATTTGGATGACTATGACACCTTAACATTTGGACAAGATGAATTAGAATATATTGTTCAATCAACCATTACTCAAAAACATCTATTGCCAATAAAAAATGAAAACTATGGTACAAATGATGATGCATTATGGGTTGTCTTTAAAGATGAAAACCAAATACGTCAAGTATCATTATCCTTATATTATGATGATACGATTAAAGATGAAGCAGCATACAACTTAGATAGCTATAAATATGTTCTGTTTATCGATTATGATAAGAGCTATGATGATATATATCCATTAATAGATAATCTTATAGATGAATATGCAAGCAATTATACACATCTATTCTATAGTTATGAGTCCCAAGTCGCCGTTAGAAGCCTTCTTCAGGAAGTTTATGGTTCTGTGTTATTTCTAGGTGTATTTTTAGGTGTTTTATTTTTAATGGCTACAATTATCATGATGTATTATAAACAATTATCAGAGGGTTATGAAGATAGAGAACGTTATGAAATTATGCAAAACGTCGGTATGAGTCTACATGAAGTGAAACAATGCATTTCTTCGCAAGTATTGATATTTTTCGTTCTTCCTTTAATAGTCGCTATGATTCATATGGCATTTGCCTTTAGAATGATTAAGCTTATGTTTCAATATATGGTTGTGACATTAACATCTACCATGCTTTTTTATACATTTATTGTGGCTATAATATTGATTGTTATTTATGCTATTGTTTATAGTATAACATCAAGAACATATTATCGAATTGTAAAGCAATAAGTTCCCGAATTGCAAGCAGAAAGTGGAATTAAGATGAAAAAAATTTAATTTTTATA
>JAJQDJ010000303.1 GCA_021202205.1 Erysipelotrichaceae bacterium | reverse complement strand
CCCGTAAAGTCATTAACATATAATTTCTTAAAAATAAACTTAATGACATTGGTTTAAAGGTTCTTTTTTTATACATCTTTAGGCATAATATATTGCTTTTTAAAATCAATCAAACTATTCATAAAGGCATTTTTTTCTTGAATAGTAATATCCTTATTAGAAGCTATCTTATCAATGATGATATGATTATCATGAATGAGGGTATCAATAGCTTTATCCTCATGTGTTAACTCTATAAGATAATCATGAAGTTTATTTTTTAAATCAGAGCTATTGAATATCTCATAATTAAAATGATTTTTCTCATCAATAATATTCATAATATTTCTAGCTAATAATTCTCTATTAAAACTCATGAATGATCCTCTTCTATTTCTATATGAACAGTAGAATCATCAACATTAATATCCTTCACAGCATCATCCACAGTTGCAAATAAAGGGATATCTACTAATTCTTCATTCACATCTTCATTATCTAATTTAACTTTAATTCCCATAAATCTGCCTCCTTAGGACATTATATCAAAGCTTATTCATCTTTTGAAGTATTGATTTTTAATAATTTAAATATTTCTACTATAACGAGAGGTAATAATACTAAACCAATAATTTCTAATATATTATTGACTGGTAATACAGGTATAGAGAAAACACTTCTAAGTTGAGGTATTAGCAATATCACAAATACTAATGATGCAGCAGCTAATTCCGCAAGCAATAGCATTTTATTTTTAAATGGATGTGTTTTAAAAATAGATTTCTTATTATTTCTAATATTAAAGACATGTACCAATTCAGATAAAGCTAATACGACAAATGCCATTGTTTGTCCTATTTCTACACGGACAACTTCACTTGACAATAACACACCATTTTCATATACTGTTGGAAGAGAAGCTTCTGGAGTAGCTAAACCAATAAGAAAAGCCGCCAGAGTAATTAATCCAATCATAACGCCTTGATAAGCAATACGCCAAGTCATACCCTTAGAAAATATTCCTTTTGTTTTGAGAGGTTTACGTTTCATAACATCATCTTCAGCAGGATCAACAGCTAAAGCTAACGCAGGTAAAGAGTCAGTTACTAAGTTAATCCATAAAATATGTATAGGTAATAAGATTTCAATTAAATCCATGTCTATATTATAACGAGATGAAATCCATGGTGTTAATAAAATAGCTAAGAATAATACCACAATTTCACCAATATTACTTGATAACAGGAATTGAATAGCCTTTAAAATATTATCATAGATAACACGACCTTCTTCTACAGCTGCAACAATTGTTGCAAAATTATCATCTGTTAAAATAACATCAGCTGCTTCTTTAGATACATCCTTCCCTACAATACCCATAGCACAACCAATATCCGCTGTCTTTAAGGCTGGTGCGTCGTTAACACCATCACCTGTCATAGCTACAATCTCACCTTGGGCTTGCCATGCTTTTACAATTCTAACCTTATGTTCAGGAGAAACACGAGCATAAACAGAATAATGACGGATATTCTTTTTCAAATCTTCCTGAGACATTTCTTCAAGTTCTGCTCCTGTAATAGCTTCAGAATCATTTTCTAATATTCCTAATTCTTTAGCTATAGCTATTGCTGTCATTTTATGATCGCCTGTAATCATGACGGTCTTTATTCCAGCACTCTTACAATTATTAATTGCAACTTCCACTTCTTCTCTAGGAGGATCGATCATTCCTACCATTCCGACATAGATAAGATCGTCTTCTAATGTATTTAGTTCATCAGCTGTAGGCTGATGATCCAATACTTTGTATGCCATCGCTAAAACACGCAAAGCATCTTTAGCCATCATTTCATTATAATGATCGACTTGTTCTTTAAAACTGTCCATATCATCATAAATGATGCCATGATCAATATAATGTGAACAATGAGCATATAATTCATCTATACCACCTTTTGTATAAGCAATATATTGATTTCCTACCTTATTGACAGTTGTCATTAATTTACGATCAGAATCAAACGGAATTTCTGCTACACGAGGATATTGTATAGATATATCATAACTATAATTTAATTTCATTCCCATATCTACCAGTGCTGTTTCAGCTGGATCACCTGTTAAATGTTGGTCAGCTGCAACCTTTGTATCATTACATAGCATGCATGCTTTAATAAGCATATCGCATTGATCACTTATTTCATGAATATTTTCAACTGCACTGATATAATTATTATAATATACCTTTTTTACTGTCATCTTATTTTGTGTTAAAGTACCTGTTTTATCTGAACATATAACAGAAGCACTTCCCAAGGCTTCTACAGCAGGCAATTTTTTAATAATTGCATTCTTTTTCACCATACGCTGAACCCCAATTGCCAATACAATTGTTGAGACAGCAGCCAATCCTTCAGGAATAGCAGCCACAGCCAAACTAACAGCTGTCATAAACATATCTATAACATTTTTGCCATACAATAAACCAATCACAAATATAACAGCGCAAATAATAAGACATGCAATACCTAAAGTTTTACCCAAATCGTTAAGTTTCTTTTGCAAAGGTGTCTCGTTGCTTTCTGTTTCATTTAAAATACCTGCAATCTTTCCAACCTCAGTATCCATACCTGTTTCAACAACAATGCCTTTACCTCTACCATATGTAATCAATGATGAAGAAAAAACCATATTCACACGATCTCCAATACCAACCTTTTCATCATCAATCACATCAACTGATTTATCCACAGGTACAGATTCACCAGTTAATGAAGATTCCTGAGCCTTTAAATTCACGGCTTCAATCAAACGCATATCAGCACCAACATAATCTCCAGTCTGCAATATAACAATATCACCTGGAACCAATTCCTTAGCTGGAATGACATTCAATTCTCCATTACGCATAACTTTAGCTATATGGGCACTTAATTGTTGTAAAGCCTCCAAAGACTTCTCTGCTTTATCTTCCTGGGCCACGCCAATAATCGCATTCACGATAACAACTATCATAATAATAATTGTATCCGTAATACCCTCACCCTGCATTGAACCAACAATACCAGAAACAATAGCTGCTATAATCAAGACAATAATCATAAAATCCTTAAATTGATTAAAGAATTTTACAAGTAAACTATCTTTTTTAGCAGCTTTTAATTCATTTAAGCCATACTTTTCTTGATTTTGTAAAACTTGTTGATCATTCAAGCCATTTGTTTCATCAGTTTTTAAACTATTAATAACTTCATCTTTTGTTTGATTAAACCATTTGTTTTCCATTGTATTCACCCTTTCCTTTACATATCTTATCAACATAAAAAAGCAAGATATTCAAATAAGATACGTAGTTGTATAATATTTGAAACTCTTGCTTACCATTCAGGTTACTAACCATGCAATTTCTTGCCGTGTTGTTGATTAGTAGTTTATAAGCTACTCCATTTCCGTAGTTATATTATCATAAAAATGAAATCATGTAAATTTATTTTTGAAAATTTCATTATACATTTTCATCAATTTGTACAATACAATGGGGTATAACAACTTCAAATGTTGTCATATGATTCTCACTTGTCAATTTGATAGAGCCACCATGTTGTTCAACTATTGTCTTAGCAATTGATAAGCCCAATCCAGATCCACCAGTAGCCGATGATCTTGAGGCATCTAAGCGATAGAACTGTTCAAATACCAAATCAATTTTATCCTTAGGAATTGTCTGACCATGATTGATAAATAAAATATGGGTATACTTTTCATCTTCAAATGCTTCTATGTGGATAGCGCTGTCTTCATCACCATAATAGAAAGCATTCTTTAAAATATTATTAAAAACTCTCGCTATTTTGTTAGGATCTGCATACATCATCATGGTTTCATCTACTTTAATAAGTATTTCCTGATTTTTTTGAATAAGAATTGGAAAAAATTCTTCTTTCATTTGTTGTAAAAGCATGCATAAGTTAACCTCTTCTTGATGTAAAGGACTAGAAGCCTGATGAATTTTCGCAATATCAAAAAATTCATTAATTAAACTTTCCAATCGATAGGCTTTTTCTAAAGTCATATGTGTATATTCTTTACGTTTTTCTACTGATAAACCATTTGTTTCATCTAATAAGCATAAATAACCTATAACAGAAGCTAAAGGTGTTTTAATATCATGTGCTAAATAAGCAATCATATCAACTTTATGCTGTGCTTCTTTAATGGCTTTATGTTCATTTTCTATACTTTGAAATTTTAAATCATTCAAATCGTTTTCCAATTCGATTAAATATTCATCCAAATGAATACGTTGATCATCCTTTTGAAATAATATTTTCATTTGCGAAAAAACATGAGATATCTTTCTGATGGCATACATTTCTACTAATAAAGAATTAATCAATAAAACAACCAATAACACAAAGCAAATAACCATAGACTTATTTTTTAATAAGAAATGAGCAAAATCCCACCCAATAATATCTGCCACAATATCCACAAAAGCACCATTATAATACCTATCCATAAAAGTCATAAAAAGTGCCATAATAATAACTGTTATAGCCGCAAATATAACATGCATCTTAAGTATTTCATTTTGAAATTTTCGTGTATAATTCTTAGCCAATTTTATAACCTACTCCCCATACTGTTTGAATATATTTTGGATTCTCTGCACTATCATGCATTTTTTCCCTTAAATGACGGATATGTACCATAATTGAACTACTAGAATTCGTATAATATTTCTCGCCCCATAATTCCTGATAAATCTGATCAGCTTTAACCACTTTTCCCTGATTGTCACATAACATCCACAGAATAGAAAATTCTGTTGGAGTTAAGGAAAGAATTTCATTATTTAAAATACATTGATGATTATCTTTATCAATAGTTAATCCACCAATCGTCCTCATATTTTCTTTTTGTTTATTAGACATCATTTGATATCTTCTAAGCTGTGCTTTAACTCTCGCCATAAGTTCTAATGGACGAAATGGTTTGGTGACATAATCATCTGCACCTAGAGTTAAGCCCGTAATTTTATCAATTTCTGTTTCTTTAGCTGTTAACATAATAATAGGAAAATCATACTTTTCTCTGATTTTTTGACAAATTCTTAAACCGTCGATATCTGGTAACATAATATCCAATATAGCTAAATCAATAGTTTGCATTTTTAAACATTTTAATGTTTCACTACCATTATAAAATTTAAATACATCATAACCTTCATTTTTTAAATATAATTCTACAAGATCTGCAATTTCTTTTTCATCATCAACTACTAAAATATTCATTTCTTCTCACCTGCTTTTCATTATACTACAATATAT
>JAJQDJ010000106.1 GCA_021202205.1 Erysipelotrichaceae bacterium | reverse complement strand
GAAAGGAACAGGTAGTGAAAAGCCTAAATATTATACCAAGCTTTGACACTACCATAATAACTATAAGGTGAATATCGTGGATTTAATCAATACCATACAAATACATCAAAATAATTTTTCAAAAACAGAAAAAAAAGTGGCAGAGTATATTTTACAAAACCCAGAATTAGTTGAAACCCACACTATAACAAAAATTGCAACAGAATCTAACACATCAACATCTGCAGTCCTGCGTTTTTGTCAATCATTAGGTTTTAAAGGATATAAGGATTTTAGATATGAAATGGTTCAATATTTACATAATAACCACAAACCTTTAGATTCAACTGATTTATTCAATCAGTTAACCAATACATATATGCAAATACTTACTCAATTTAAAAATATAGATAAAAATATGATAAATGAATTAGTAAACGATATATTAGAATACCATCCGATATATATTACAGGTATTTATTATTCATCATTACCTGCAAAGCAATTATCTATGGGTTTATTGGATTTGGGATTTGAAAATACTGTAGTCAATGATTATATAAGTATTGAACATGTCAGTCATAATATTTCTAGTAATGCTATCATGATTCATTTTTCTTTATCTGGACAAAGAAATGAATTTCAACGACTCGTTCCCGATTTGCTAAAGAATATGCCTGAAAAATCATATCTGATTACCATGAATGAGAATGCAGATATTGGCAATGCTTTTACTCATAAAATCATATTACCAGGATTAACATTTAAAAATCAATCAGTATTCGACATTCAAAGTATTTCAATGATTTTTATAGAAATTATACTTAATCTTATTCATAATGAATTGTAAGCATAAGCTTACTTTTTATATACCAATTCATCATATAATATATCATGTAAAGAAGAATATCCTTTTTCCAAACGTTTCTTTAAAGTTAAATAATTATCTTGGGCATCTTCTTCATGAATACTCCATTCATGACATATTTTTTCAAATAATTTATCATGCGTCAAAAATAATTCATCTATTACTTCTTCAACACATTGTTTTTTTAAACGTTCTTCTCTTGTCAAACCAAATTCTTTTTCATAGGCCTCTGCAACAACATAATATGAAAAATAAGTTACATTTAATGATTGAACGATTCTCTGTATTTTATTTTCCTGTTTAAAATCCAATGTTCCTCTTCTATATATTCTATCTTCTTTCAATTCAATAACGACACTATAATGACCATCTGAGACAATAAATGTATCATTATCATAATATACAAGTTTCATTTTAGCATAGATAAAGTCATGCAATTGTTGAGTAGACACTCTATAAATAGGTAGATATTGATAAAATTGATAAGTATCACTATCTTCCCATTCATATGGTTCTAGTAATTCTTCATCATCGTAAACATAATTAACCAGCATCATATATATTCCTCCACTTATTATTCTATGATTAGTTTTTCTCAAAATATGTGTATTTATAAATATTTCTATATTTTTATATGTTTTTCATATATAATAAATAAGAGGTGAACGTTGTGGAATTATTACAAAATATTTTGGTTTATGCTATTTTAGGGGCTATTCAAGGATTAAGTGAACCAATTCCTATTTCTAGTAGTGGTCATTTAGTTATTTTTAAGAGCATTTTTACACATTTGGGTTGGACTTTTCCAAGTACAGATATTACTTTTGAAGTTTTAGTTAATACAGGTTCATTACTGGCAATTATGTTTTATTATCGCAAAGACTTAATAAGATTAATAACTTCATTTTTTACTTATATATGTGTTCCAAAGCAAAGAGATAATAAGATTAGAGATTTTCGTTATTGTATGTTATTGATAGTTGCCACCATTCCTGCAGCTATTGGTGGTGTATTGTTTAATGATTATATTGAAGTGGCTTTTTCCAATGTTAAGCTTGTTGGTTGTACTTTACTTATAACATCTTGTTTTTTAATGTTGATTCATAAGAAGGGTTATAATGGTAAAAGGCATAAAAAGAATTTGAATTTATGGGATGCTTTACGTATGGGCGCTTTTCAGTTGCTAGCATTATTGCCAGGCATATCACGTAGTGGTGCAACTATTACAGGTGGTATTTTAGGGGATTTAGATCAAAAAACTGCCAGAGATTTCTCATTTTTTATGTTTATGCCTGTAAGTTTTGGAGCAATTATCTTAAAGATTGGTGATTTCTTATCAAGTAATACATTAGCCTCTTTATGGCTACCCTATTTAATTTCATTTATTATCAGTACCGTTGTAACATATATAGCTTTACATATTTTATTTAAAATATTAAACAAGGGTAAAATGAATTATTTTTCAATTTATTGTTTTATCATGGGGTTGATTTCATTAATTTTATTGTAAAGAAAAAAATGCTTAGTTTAATCTAAGCATTTTTAAATTGGATTTCTTTTTGTTTTAAAAACATTTTAATGGTTTTATCAAAAACATTTTTACTTTTGAGCATGGCAATATAATTCTTATCTATATTGTCTAAATAATCCAAATTAACCCACACACAATCCTTTTCTTTTTTATCTTTTGTAGGATAAAGGAATTGTCCATAAACTTCTATAGGTGCCTTATATCTAGCTCTCGACTTTTCTTTTCCAATATAATCTTCAATTTTTTCGTCTAAAACCTCACAATGCCCATCACCAAAATATATTTTTACAGAATCATAATAGCGTTCGACTAAAATTGCAACATTACTTCGCAGCAATAACTTCGACTTCAATAAGAGCTCCTTTTGGTAACTTTGCTACTTCTACAGCACTTCTAGCTGGATAAGGTTCAACAAAATATTGAGCATATATTTCGTTAACTGTGTTAAAATCGCCCATATCGTCCAAAAATACAGTTGTTTTAACAACATTTGAGAAATCCAATCCTTGACTTTCCAAAAGTCCCTTGACATTTTCAAAAGCTTGTTTTGCTTGTCCCTCGATACCTCCTGTTGCCATTTCACCAGTTTCTGGAATCAATGGAACCTGGCCCGAAAAAAAGATCACATTTCCTAAATCAATACCTTGACTATAAGGTCCAATAGCTCCAGGTGCTTTATCTGTTTTTATAACTTTTACCATTTTGCTTCCTCCTTTACTGTGCTCATTGTACCATGATGAAATTATATAGGCAAAACTTTTGTAAAAAATAAGTCTATTTTGTCAAACAATTTTAAGCTTAGTATACATTTCTTATTATTTATGTACTATAATTATTTGCAATTTTTCCTATTTTGTCGAATTTCGTAGATTTTTGGGTGGCGTGAAATAATATTGATATGATATATCAAAAAAAGGCAAAATTAATTGCCTGAATAATGATTGATAAACTTGTCAATATACTTTGTTGTACCTATAAGCACAACTTTATCATCTTGTTGAAATTGATAATTAGGATCAATATCTACAGTTACTTTATTTTTTTGAATCAAACCAACAATATTAATATGATATTTTTCTCTTACACGTAAATCAATCAAGGAATGTCCTATCATCCTATTACCAACAACAATTTCACTAATATCAATACCAGAATCCAAACTAATAAAATCAACCAAATGTTTTCTAATAAGTCTATTAGCTAATCTTAAAGCCATATCCTTTTCAGGATAAACAACCTGTGCACCTAATTTTTCTAATATTTCTCCATGAGCTTCATTTGTTGCCCTTGCAATAACTTCTTTAACACCTAAATGAATCACATTAAGAGTCGTTAAAATACTTGTCTCTAACTGACTTCCCATACAAACAATAGCCACATCACAATCCTGCACACATATTTCCTGTAATACTTTCTTGCTCATACTTGTAGCAACATAGGCATAGTCACTGTAATCTCTAAACTCCTTGACACGTTCTTCATCCATATCAATACCAATAACTTCTTTTCCTTCACTTGCTAGTTTAATTGCTAAAGCCATACCAAATCGACCTAATCCAATGACTGCAAAACTTTGATTCATATTATCACCTATCCTATCATAATATCTTCTTGACTGTAATGAACTTCAGAGAGTTCCTTACGTCCACCAATTGTTAAAATACTCCATGCACCTACTCTACCTGTAAACATTGTCATCATAAGTACTATCTTTGACCCACTGCTTAATAGACTAGTAATACCAGTTGATAATCCCGTTGTACTAAAAGCCGAGACACTTTCAAATAATACTTGAGACATCGTTAATTCGGGATTAAATAAAGAAACAAAATATATACATAACAATACTACTCCTAAAGAAATACCTAATAAAGCAAAAGCATGTTGTATGATTAATTTATTAATTTCTCTTTTAAAGGCAGTACAATGTGTATGTAGTATTGTACTTTTGATTTCACACATAACAACAAATATTGTATTGGTTTTTAAACCTCCACCTGTTGAACCAGATGATGCACCTATAAACATCAATACCATCATAATCATTAATCCTGCATTTGAAAAATCTCCTAGATTGTATGTAGCAAAACCAGCTGTTCTAGCTGTCACGCTTTGAAAGAATGCTCCAATCCAAGATATATTTTCACTACATTTAAGTAAAATCATACCACCAAATATTAAAACTGTCGTTGTTGTGATAACAGCTTTTGATTGTAGCGATAAATGATGAAAATCTTTTTTACGATATGCATCAAGCATAACCATAAAACCAATACCACCCAATATAATCATGATTGCTGTGACAATATTCAAATAAATATTATTTTGATATTGAATCAAACTAGAACTGCCAATAATATCAAAACCTGCATTATTAAAAGCAGCTATAGCATGAAATATACTAATGCCTATCGCTTCTATTAATGAATAATCCTGGATAAATACAACTAAAGAAAGTAACGCTCCTATACCTTCAATCACAAAAGTAATCCTTAAAACCATTTTCACTAAAGAAACCAATCCCTGATAACTATTCACATTCCATGATTCTTTAATCAACTGTCTTTGATAAATACCAATATGTCTACCAAAAAATAGTGCAAGTGATTCACCCATACAAACTACGCCTAATCCGCCAATTTGAATCAAAATAGCAATAACAATTTTACCAAAGGCATTAAATGTTACAGATGTATCAACAACCACCAACCCAGTCACACAAACAGCACTTACTGAAGTAAACAGGGCATCTATATAGGATAATGTTATATTATCACTATGTGTTATAGGCAATACAAGTAAGATACTACCAATAAAGATAATACTAAGAAAGCCTAAAATAATCATTTGTACAGGTTTCATTCTTTTTAACATAATCAGCCTCCTTACGGAGATTATTATAACATAAAAATAAAGAAAGCATCAGCTCAATGTCATTAAGTTTATTTTTAAGAAATTATATGTTAATGACTTTACGGG
>JAJQDJ010000172.1 GCA_021202205.1 Erysipelotrichaceae bacterium | reverse complement strand
AAAGGAACAGGTAGTGAAAAGCCCATATATTATAACAAGCTTTGACACTACCATACGTTTGTTGAGGTGAGGGATATGAATAGTAACATTGATATTTTAAGACAATGGGTTTATTATCAAATTGTTGGTGATGATAGATTAAAATTAGAAGTTGATGATAATACTTATCATATATATTATAAAAATAAAGTAGGACATTTTACAATCTGGCCTAAGGGTATCATAGAGGAGAGCATCAATGAGGGGGAAGATGTTTTATTCTATTAGCACTATGAATTTCATGATTATAAGTATGCTTGTGATTTTTATAAGCGTATGATTTTAGTTCTTACAAAAGAAGAACAAAAAATTCATGAAATACTACTATGTTGTACAGGTGGTATGACAACGACTTTTTTTGCCCAAAAGATGAATCGTTATTGTGAGTTGAATCATAGTCCTTATCATTTTAGTGCAGCTGGTAGTTATCATTTGGATGATGTTTACAAGGATAAAGAATTAATATTGATTGCTCCACAATTACGTTATCAATTGGCAGAATTAAAAGCTAAGTATGCTCCTGTTGAAATAGAAAGTATTGAAGCATCAGTATTTGCGGCTTATGATTGTCCTGGTTTATTAGATCAAATAGAAACAATATTATAAGGAAGTGTTCATATGGAGTATGCTCTGATTACAGGTGCTAGTTCAGGTATAGGTAAAGAATTTGCTAGAATATTAGCTAAAGATTATGCACTCATATTAGTGGCTAGACGAGAAGAGCGTTTAAATGAATTAGCTAAAGAATTAAATACTGAATGTAAGATTATTAGTGCTGATTTATCTAAAAAAGTAGAATGTTATCGTTTGATGGATGAAGTGAAAAATTTAGATATTGAAGTTTTTATTAATAATGCTGGTTTTGGTGATTGTGGTTATTTTTTAAAAACTGATTTGAATAAAGAATTAGATATGATTAGTGTTAATATTGAAGCTATGCATATATTAACTAAGCTTTATTTACAAAAAGTTGAAGGCAAAAAAGCTTATTTACTCAATGTTGCTTCGTCTGCTGGTCTTATTTATGCAGGTCCTTATATGGCAACTTATTATGCTACAAAAGCCTATGTGACAAGTTTTACTCAAGCTTTAGCGATGGAACTTAAAGAAAAAATGTCGCCAACTTATATTGGTTGTTTGTGTCCTGGACCAGTGCGAACAGAATTTAATAAGGTGGCGAATGTGAAGTTTGCCTTGCCTGGCATGAGCGCTAAAAGATGTGCAAGATATGCACTTAGAATGATGAAATTAAGAAAAGTTGTGATTGTACCAACAATCACTATGAAGTTTGTGATATTTGTAGAAAGGTTTATTCCTAGAAGCATTTATGTAATGTGTGTATCAATGCAACAAAGAAGGAAAATACAGTAGAGGGGTGTTTAAATGAAAGAAATAATTGTTGCTTCATCAAATGAAGGCAAAATTAAAGAAATACGTAGTATGTTATGTGATATAGGAATAGAAGTGAAATCATTAAAGGATATTGGACAAGATATCGATATTGAAGAAACAGGTCAAACATTTAAGGAAAATGCATTGATTAAAGCACAAACGGTATGTGATATCATTCATAAACCTGTTTTAGCAGATGATTCAGGTTTGGAAGTGAAAGCATTAGACTATGCGCCAGGAATTTATTCTGCTAGATTTTTAGGTCATGATACAAGTCATGATATTAAGAATCAATATATTATTGATGCTGTGAAAGATAAAGATAGAACTGCCCGATTTGTTTGTGCAATGGCTTTGTGTATACCTAATGAAGAACCTATTATTATTGAAGAATATTTTAATGGTGAAATTAATGATTGTATTGAAGGTGAAAATGGGTTTGGTTATGATCCAATATTTTATGTGCCAGAATTAGGTATGACTTCTGCGCAAATCTCACCAGAAAAAAAGAATCAAATATCTCATCGTGGTAAAGCATTACGTAAGCTTTATGACATGTTAAAGGAGCGTTCAGAATGAATCATATAGTATTAGTTCATCCTGCGATTCCTCAAAATACAGGAAACATTATGCGTACATGTGTGGCTACACATTCAAAACTTCATATCATCAAACCAATGGGATTTTCTTTGGATGATAAACATATGAAACGTGCTGGCTTGGATTACATTAAAGATTTGGATATGCAAATATATGAAGATTGGGATGAATTTGTATCTTTAAATCAAGGTGATTATCATTTCTTTACTCGTTATTCTAAACTCTGTTATAGTGATCAAAGTTATGTATCAGATAATGATCAATATATTATATTTGGGCATGAACATGATGGTATTCCTCATGATATCTTAAAAGATCATTTGGATCAATGTGTTAGAATACCAATGGACGGCCATGCACGAAGTTTGAATTTATCTAATTGTGTAGCTATAGGCATCTATGAAGTCTTACGTCAACAAAATTATCCACAATTATCTAAAGTAGAGGTGCAAAAAGGTGAAGACTTTCTTTACAAATAATCGTTTAAGAGATATAGTATTGGCATTGCTTTTAACAGTATTTTTGATATGTTTTGCAGTGACTTTTACAGTGTTTTTTAAACCACTTTATTATTTTGATATTGATTATCTACATATTGATCAATTAGTAGGTATGAGTAAGGAAACATTGAAAGCAAATTATGATAGTCTCATAGCTTATCAAAGTATTTTTTATCAAGGTGAATTAGTTTTTAGTGATTTTGTGATGTCAGAGACAGGACGTATTCATTTTGAGGAAGTGAAACGCATATTCGAAGTCGTACAAGTATTAATGGTTGTGAGTGGCATTGCATCAGCTATTATGATTGTCCAAAACGCCAAACAAAGAGAATATCGTTATCTTAAAATAACTCCGATATTCTCTATTGGTATACCTGCTATTATAGGCTTTTTGGCAGCTTTGGATTTTGATAGGGCATTTGTTATATTCCATCAGATTTTCTTTAATAATAATTATTGGATATTTGATGCTACAACTGATCCTATCATTGAAGCATTACCAGAAACATTCTTTATGCATTGTTTTATGATGATCATTGCCATTGTGATTATTTTAAGTATTATATTATATTTACTATATCGTCATTTTCAAAAGACAATATTAAAAGTTCAGAATGAAATCTGAACTTTTTAAATAACTTCATAAGCAAATAAAAGATAGATGACAAGACAAACAATGACAAAGAAAAATCCAATCATTAAATCTCTGGTCATTTGTGATCTTGTTGCATTTCTTTCTTCAATAGTCATTGATGTTTTAGGGTTATTAGGATTATAGAAAATGGTTATTTGTTTGATTTCTTTATCCTTTACTTTCTTAGTATATGTTTCACCTTTCACAACATAAGTAGCGACACCATTTTCTACACTGCATTCAACATCTTTAGAACAATGGGTAATTTCTTCTTTAAATGACATATATGAAAGTCCACCCTTTAAAATGAAAAGAACTCCTATAATAAAAGGTACCGCCATAATATAAAACTGTGTTGTACTCATAAAAACCTCCTTGTAATACACTTATTATAAAACGAATTGATATAAAATCAATCATTAAATAATATTTCTTTTCTTTAATTCATCCTCTAATATAACATCTAAAGCTAAATGAATACCTTCAATACCACATGTTTTAGCAATGGCTATGTTACCTGCCATATCGTCCACAAACAAACACTGCGAGGCAACTAAGTGATATCTATCCAATAATAATTCAAATATCCTATAATTAGGTTTCATCATGTGTTCAAAACCTGATATCACTTCCCCATCAAACAACTTAAAAAACTCATATTTATCAAACATTGTTTGAATGGCTTCATAGTGAAAATTAGACAACAAATAAAGCTTATATCCTTTTTCTTTAAGCTGATAAACAATATCAACATTCTCTTTAATAGGTGTTAACATATTTGTCCATGTTTGAAGGACAAAAGTAATCTCGTTTTTATAATGAGGGAACCTTTTACATAATACTTGAATAACATCGTCTATCATCAAATTACCTAAATCTAATAGTTCCCATTCATCACTAGAAAAAATAATCATCATGAGATCTTCTTTAGTCTGTTTATCATAATATTTATCTAAATAAGCATCAGGTTGAAAATTCAATAAAACATTTCCAATATCAAAAATAATATTCTTCATAAAATTTTTCTCCGTTCATTTTTACTTCACATAATGAAGTCATTATGTTAGTATATATTCTATCACGGAGGTAGAAATGATGAAAGCATTTTACGATAAATATAAACATGGATTGTATGTTGTAGGTTATATGATCTTTTATTTATGTTTCTTTTGTATACTAGAAACATTTGTCTCTACTGATAACGCTGTAATGACCAGTACATGGATTGATGATTGTATTCCCTTTAATGAATATTTTGTAATTCCTTATGTATTATGGTTTGTTTTTTTGTTTTGTGGATTCTGTTATGTCATTTTCTTTGATATGAGTGGATTTAAGCGTACATGTTTTTATTTGTTTACAGGTATGACAAAATGCTTAATTATCTATGCTATTTATCCAACAGCACAGAATTTAAGGCCAGTACTTACTAATGACAATATTTTTCAACAATTGGTAAGCTTTATTTATTCGGTAGATACATCTACTAATGTATGTCCAAGTATTCATGTATATAATGCGGTTATGCTTGCAGTATCGCTTATTAAATGTGATAGTATAAAAAATAAACAATGGATAAAAATAGGTTTGATTGTTTTGGCATCTTTAATTTCTTTATCAACAGTCATGATTAAGCAACATGCATTTTTAGATATTGTCTTTGCTTTAATATTATGTGTCATTATTTATGCTATAGAAAAATGGAAGTTTGATTTTTAGAGTCTTCGGACTCTTTTTTATATCCAATATTGTAGCATCCAACAAATTCCAAAGGAACTAATACCATGAAAGACTCTACTTATAAAATAAGATTTAAATGAATATGGAATATCTTCTAAAATATTATCTACTTGCATGAGGACGGATAAACCAGAAAACGATAAGAAGAAACTAATCATAGGATATACAAAAGTATGAGAATAAGCTAATAAGTTTATACTACCACTACTGAATTCTAATATTCCTTGTATCATATTATATATAAAATCATCTGAAACAATCATTTTTAAACTATAACCAATACATTGAAATACAAGCATATAACCTAGTATAAATATAAAAGCATTCAATGATGTTCTGATACTATTCTTTAAAGCATCAATAACAGACATATGTGTATGAATGTGAATATCTTTATAACTTATAAAACCTCATTTGCACCGTGTGCGTCATTAAAATAAAAAAACATTGATTTT
>JAJQDJ010000025.1 GCA_021202205.1 Erysipelotrichaceae bacterium | reverse complement strand
TCACTTAAACCCGTAAAGTCATTAACATATAATTTCTTAAAAATAAACTTAATGGCATTGGATCATTAGCTTCTTGTTATTTTTTTGTGAGAATGCGTTGTTTGCGTGCTTCTTCAATTTGTTGGAGCTATTGATATTTGGATACTTCAGGAGCTTTTTCATAAAAATAAGGAAAACGATCAATATTTTGTTTCCTTAAATACAATAAAATTGCTGCTTGATGACGACAACCATTCATCCCACATGAACATGAATACTGAATAACTTCACCATTCACTTTCATCGATGTGACATATTTATTTTTGCCATCATTGACTCTTGCATTGACTCTTACACATTGATTGGATTCATCCAATGATACGGTCATTCTCTCTAATATTTGATGAATATCCATGATTCGTCCAAAACGATATTCTTTTTCATCACTCACAACTCTTCTTATTTCACGATCCTGTATATGCATAATCCCACTCCTTAGTTAGCATATTACATCATAAAAATCATACAAAAAAAGCAAGAAACATATTTTTGTATTATTAATATGATAACCTCGTTTTTTGATTAGATAAAAAACGTACAAATTCCCATTTGTACATTTTATACTATGAAAACTATAGATCAATATCTGGCAAAGTAAAACCTCGGCCTTTGACACTATGTATATCATTACTTATTATAAAAGCTGTAGGATCAATATCTAAAACCAAGTCATTGACTTTAGGATATTGTCTAGCACTAACAACAGACATAACAGCTTTTTGTGATTGTTGTAAATATCCTGTCGTAATATTCATAAAAGTACAGCCGCGATTAACTTCTTTAAACAAGGCAGCAGCAATTTCTTCATGTTTAGATGATATAACCAATACCTGAATATTTCTTTCACCAATAATAAGAACCTTATCTAATACAAAATTAGAAATAACTACCGCAATAATACCATATAAAATACCTTCAAAACTTGAAAAGAATATCTGCATAAATAATATGATAATATCACACACATTAATAATAAATGCTAAAGAAATACCTGTTTTTTGATTAATAATCAATGGTGGTACATCCATACCACCTGTACTATAGCCTCTTCTAAAAACAATACCTAAACCAATTCCGATACATACACCAGCATAAATCGTACATAATAATACATCATTCGAAACATTTTGTAATTGCTTGATGTTTTCAAAAACTTCCAAAAAAATTGGAAAAGCAAAAGAGCTAAGTATCGTTCCTGCAACAAAATTTTTACCTAAAAAGATAAGTCCAAATATCAACATAATCATATTGATGACAAATACAATATTTGTATAATCTATATTTATTAATTTTTCTAAGGTCAAAGCAATACCTGTTGCTCCGCCAACAATTAAATCAGCAGGAATCGCAAATACAGCATAGCCAAAGGCTAATATAGCATTTCCTATTAACACAAGTAAGATATCACTTATTACTTTTTTCATCTATTCACCTTCCTTAACTATTGATTTTAAATAAGCATATATACAATCATCTAAATCACCATCTAAAATAGCTTTGGGATTATTCGATTCATAACTACTACGATTATCTTTAACCATTGAATAAGGATGCAAAACATAAGATCTTATTTGACTACCCCATTCAATCGCTTTTTGTTCACCTTTAATATCACTTAATTTAGAAGCTTGTTCTTCTAGCATCAATTGATAAAGCTTAGATTTCAAAGTAATCATAGCTTGTTCCTTATTTTGCAGTTGAGAACGTTGTGATTGACATGTGACAACAGTATTAGTAGGAATATGAGTAATACGAATAGCGGAATCCGTTTTGTTGATATGCTGTCCCCCTGCTCCAGAGGCTCTAAAAGTATCAATACGTAAATCATTAGGATCAATTTCTATTTGGATATCATTATTGAACTCAGGCATCACATCAACAGAAGCAAATGATGTGTGTCTTCTTTTATTCGAATCAAAAGGTGAAATACGTACAAGTCTATGGACACCCTTTTCTGCTTTTAAATGTCCATAAGCATTATAACCTACAAAACGCATTGTCACAGATTTGAGTCCTGCTTCTTCACCATCTAGATAATCCAATACTTCTACCTTATATCCTTTTTTATCACCATAACGATCATACATACGCATAAGCATGCTGGCCAAATCCTGGGATTCTGTTCCTCCTGCCCCTGGATGAATTTCCAGGATGGCATTGTTGTGATCATATTCGCCAGAAAACAGCAACGTTTTTTCAAATTCTGATAAATCATTGTCAAAGGATAAATAATCTTCATCTAATACAGCTTTAAATTCTTCATCATCTGTTTCTTTAACATATTCATAGGTTTCTTCTAATTCATTCAATTGATTCAATAATGAATCATATGAATCAACTTGTTTTTGCATAGCACTTAATTCATCATAGATCTTTTTGGCATGATCTTGATCATCCCAGAAGTGTTCATCCATAGTTTGCTGTGTTTTACCTTCAATTTCTCTTTTTAAGCCTTCAATATCTAGAGATATCAATAATTCGTTCATCAAAGAACGGGCTTTTTCAAGCCCATTTTTTATTTCATATAATTCCATTATTTAAACTCCAAATCTATCTTTACAGATGGAATCTTTTTTTTCTGTTCACTACCAGGAGCAATACCCATATGCACGATATTTCTAGTGATATCTAAAGCAATAGATTCAGTCATTTGTTCAAACATATAGAAACCTTCTTCAGTATATTCCTGCAATGGATCTTTTTGCGCATAAGCACGCAAATAGATACCATTTCTTAGTTTTTGCATAGCATCAATATGATTGATCCATGAATGATCAATAATTCCTAATAAAACACGTCTTTCATAATTAAGTTTAACTTCTGGTGGCAAATCCTTATTAAAGCGATTTTGATATTGAAGATAACATACCTCTGATAAACTCTTTTGCAGTTTTTGTGGATCATGTTCGACTAATTCTTTGTTTTTAGCTTCTAAACGTGCAAGTAACATATAATTTTTACCAACAAAATTTAAAACTCCATCAACATCTACAATATCCGATTTATCTTCATGTTTGGTATAACTCTTAACAGCATGTTCAATAGATGTTTCAAACATACCCTTCACAATCTCACCTAAATCAGCTTGTGACATAATATCGTCACGTTCTTTATACATGATTTCACGTTGTTGACGCATGATATCATCATATTCCAATAAATGCTTACGAATATCAAAGTTTTGGCCTTCAACACGTTTTTGTGCACTTTCAATAGACTTCGTTACAGTCTTACTTTCAATGGCTTCATCTTCCAAGAATTGTTCAGTAAATGTTGCCACTCTTTCACTAGCGAATCTTTGCATCAAATCATCTTCAAAAGATACAAAGAATAATGAACATCCAGGGTCGCCTTGTCTTCCTGAACGACCTCTTAACTGATTATCTATACGTCTCGATTCATGTCTTTCACTACCAATAACCATCAATCCACCAATTTCAGCTACACCAGGGCCCAATTTAATATCAGTACCACGACCTGCCATGTTTGTAGCAATTGTAACAGCACCTTTAACCCCGGCTTTTTCAATAATTAATGCTTCTTTAGCATGATTTTTCGCATTTAAGACATTGTGTCTAATCTTACGTTTTGTAAGCATCTTGCTTAATAATTCAGATGTTTCAACAGATACAGTACCCAACAATATAGGTTGACCATAGGCATGTCTTCTTTCAACCTCATCACAAATAGCTTTATATTTAGCACTTTGTTTCGCATAAACCAAATCAGGCTTATCATCACGAATAACAGGCATATTAGTAGGTATTTCAACAACTCGCATATTATAGATAAGTCTAAATTCTTCTTCTTCTGTTTTAGCCGTACCTGTCATACCAGCAAGTTTATTGAATAATCTAAAGAAGTTCTGATAAGTAATAGTTGCGAGAGTCACTGTTTCTTCTTTGATTGGAACACCTTCTTTAGCTTCAATTGCTTGATGAAGCCCATCGCTATAAGCACGTCCAGGCATCACACGACCAGTAAATTGATCAATAATCATAATACTTGCATTTCTAATATCATGAGATCCATCTTCCGTAGCAATCATATATTCCACATCTCTACTCATTGTATAATTCGCTTTTAATGCTTGATTGATACGATGCACCAAGGCTGTATGTTGAGGATCATAAAGATTTTGAATCTTAAAACCTTTTTCAGCCTTGCTAATACCTTCAGGTGTTAAAGTAACAGTTTTTGATTCAACATCAATTTCATAATCCACATCTTCTCTTAAAGATTTCACAAACTTATCTGCTTGAATATACAAAGCAGCTGTATTTTCCTTCCCACCAGATATAATCAATGGTGTACGTGATTCATCAATGAGAATAGAGTCAACCTCATCTACTAATGCGAAGTTTAAAGGTCTTAAGACTTTATCTTCTAGTCTTGTCACCATATTATCACGTAAATAATCAAAACCAAGTTCTGCATTAGTTGTATAAGTTATATCACATGCATGCTGAGCACGTTTTTCATCTTTGCTTAATTCACGTTTATTTAAACCAACAGTTAATCCTAAAAATTCATAAACTTTTCCATTATCTACTTTATCTCGACCTGCCAAATAATCATTAACAGTCACGACATGAACCCCTTTACCTTCTAAGGCATTCAAATAGACTGGAAAGATAGATGTTAAAGTTTTACCTTCACCTGTTTTCATTTCAGCTATATCCCCATTATGCAAAGAAATAGCTCCCATAACTTGAACTTTAAAAGCTTTTAAGCCTAAACGACGATAAGCTGCTTCTCTTACTGTGGCATAAGCTTCAACTAATATATCATCTAAAGTTTCGCCATTATTTAATCTATCTTTGAATATATCTGTCTGTGATGCCAATTCTTCATCACTCATAGCCTGATATTTGGGCTCTAAATCCAAGACTTGCTGAGCTTGTTTATCTAACTCTTTTAAGATCTTATTATCTTGAGAAAAAGCTTTTTTAATAGATCCAAAAAATCCTCTTTTTTCTTTTTGTGGTGTAGTTGAAAACTCTATAGGTTTAGTATTGTTGCTTGTTTCATCTTCAAATGTTTCAACTACGATATCTTCACCTAAATCATCGTTTAAATCCACAATTTCTACATCAGGATTTAATCCGTTCTTTTCTAATTCTTTAGCTTCTTTTTTCTTTAATTTTTGTCTTACTTCCTGTTTTCTACTTGCCATGAATAAATCTCCTTTCATGCTTGGTAGTCAGAACCATTATAACACATTAATCATGAAAAACAAGTCACATCAAAGTAAAATCATCTTAACATTCTGCTCCCGTATTGTAAAATGAAACTGGAATTAAGGGAGGGCTGATTTGGAGGGCAGC
>JAJQDJ010000180.1 GCA_021202205.1 Erysipelotrichaceae bacterium | reverse complement strand
AAAAATTAAATTTTTTTCATCTTAATTCCACTTTCTGCTTGCAATTCGGGTATGTTTGTACTAGAAATATGGTTGAAATGAATGATATTTTCAATAAATTTTGTGTAATATCATTTACAAGTTTCTGTAAGTAAGGTATAATGCCAGTGCATTTATTATGAAATGTTTGTCAATAATTAAAAAATAAGATATAATGTTACAAATATGTGTGTTGATCGGAGGAAAATATTATGATTAAGAAAACAACTGATTTAGGAGATATTAATTTATCATTGGATGTTGTCGCTAGTATTACTGGTGGAGCCACTACAGAATGCTATGGGGTTGTTGGTATGGCTAGTCAGAAAATCATGAAAGATGGTTTTTATGATTTATTAGGTGTTGATAATTATGCCAAAGGAATTGTTGTTGAAGATGGTGAAACAGGAATCATCCTAAATGCCTATATTATTGTAGGATATGGTGTAAAGATTTCAGAGGTTGCCTATGAAGTCCAAAAAAAGGTGAAATATGTTCTAGAATCTACTCTTGATGTTGATATAGAAGCTGTAAATGTATATGTCCAAGGTATTCGTGTCATAGATTAATGGAGGTATTGTATGAAGGTTATTGATGGTCAAATGTTTAAAAAGATGATTGAAACTGGAGCTACAGTTCTTCATAATAATCATCTTGAAATTGATGCGCTTAATGTCTTTCCTGTACCTGATGGTGATACGGGGACCAATATGTCATTGACATTTAGTAATGGAGCACAAGAAGTTGAAAAATTAGAGTCTAATAATGTTGGAGATATTGCCAAAACATTATCTAAAGGTTTATTGATGGGAGCCAGGGGAAATTCAGGAGTTATCCTATCACAGATATTTAGAGGTTTTTCTATGTCTGTTCAAGGTAAAAGAGAAATTGATGCTGTTGAATTAGCAGAGGCTTTTAAAAATGGTGCCAAGGTTGCTTACAAAGCTGTTATGAGACCTGTTGAAGGGACTATTTTAACAGTTATTAGAGAGTCTTCAAATGCTACAATTAAATATGCTCAACCTGATATGGAAATCGAGGATGTCTTTTCTTATTTGGTTAAGCAAGCTGAAATTTCGTTAGATAATACACCCGAATTATTACCCGTTCTTAAAGAAGTAGGTGTTGTTGATAGTGGTGGAGCAGGATTATTATTAATTTTAACAGGATTTATGGCAGCATTAGCTGGTGAACGCATTCATCGTGTAGATATTCAAGGTGAAGGCAAGAAAGAGGCTTTGGTAGAAGTTGAAAACGAAAGTGAAGATGCGTATGGTTATTGTACTGAGTTTATTTTTAGAATTGATCCTCATAAACTAAAAGCATTCAAAGAAGATAATTTACGTAACGAATTAGAAAGATTGCCTGGTAATAGTATTGTAGTAGTGCAGGATGAAGATATTGTTAAAGTTCATGTGCACACATTAAAACCTGGTAACGCTTTAAATGTTGCTCAAAGATATGGAGAATTCATTAAGTTAAAAATTGAAAATATGCAAGAACAACATAATCATATTATTGAAATGAATGATACGCCTGCTGCTAAAGCAAAGGCAACATTAACGTCTCCAAAAGATGAGGAAAAAGAAGTGGCTATTATTTCTGTTGCAGCTGGTGAAGGCGTTAAAGATATGTTTTTAGAACTTTATTGTGATTATGTAGTGAGTGGTGGACAAACAATGAATCCTTCAACGGAAGATATTGTTGCTGCTATTAGAGAAGTGAAGGCTAAACATGTTATTATTTTACCTAACAATTCAAATATTGTGATGACTGCACAGCAAACTGTAGATATTTTAGAAGGTGAAGTAGATGTTCATGTTATTCCTTCTAAATCTATTCCACAAGGTTTATCAGCATGTATTATGTATAATCCTGAGGTGTCTTTAGAAGACAATTTAAAAGAAATGAATGATGCAATCAATAATGTTAAAACTGGACAAGTGACATTTGCGATTAAAGATACTGTTATTGATGGTTTGGATATTAAAGCTAATCAATATATGGCTTTATGTGAAAAAGAAATAAAAGCATGTGTTCCTAGTAAAGTAGATGCTTTAAAAGCTACATTGGATGGTTTGGTAGATGAAGAATCAGAAATCATTACACTTATTTATGGTGAAGATGTAAACGCAGAAGAAGTAAAAGAAGCTGAAGATTACATTGCTGAAAATTTTGAAGCTGAAGTAGAAGTAACTGATGGTAAACAACCAGTATATTCATTTATTATTGGTGTCGAATAAGCGTTGATTAATTTCAACGTTTTTTTATACAAAAATAATCTTTTTTATCTTTTATTCATGGTTTTATGTTATACTTTATGGTAGGTGATACAATGGAAAAGATAATGAATCAAGGTTTAAATGATCAACAAGTACAAGAAAGAATTGAAAAAGGTCAGGTTAATATATCTAAAGATAATATTTCAAAGACAAAAGGTCAAATTATTAGAGAACACACTTTAACATACTTTAATGGTTTGAATCTCTTTTTAGCAGCTATTATTATTTCTACAGGTTATTTTACAAATTTAACTTTTGTTTGTGTTGTCTTATGTAATACAGTTATTGGTATTTATCAGGAATTTAAAGTTAAAGCTGTTATAGATAAACTGAGTGTTGTCACTGTAGCAAAAGTAAAAGTTGTCAGAAATCAAGAATTAAAACCAATTCCTGTTGAGGAATTGGTTATAGATGATATTGTGTTTTTAGAAAATGGGAATCAGATAGGAAGCGATTGCCAAGTATTATTGAGTCATGGTATGGAAGTTAACGAGGCACTTTTGACTGGTGAAAGTGAACCTATTAAAAAAGAAAATAATGATGAGTTATTGGCAGGTAGTTTTGTGGTTGCTGGGAGTGGTTATGACAAAGTTATTAGAGTAGGCAATGATAATTATTCAACTCAGCTAGTGCAAAAAGCTAAACATAAAAATAAGGCTTCTTCACAAATGAAGGATTCTATTGAAAAAGTTATCAAAATATTAAGTGTTGTGATTATTCCAGTAGGATGTATCTTGTTTGCTTCGCAAATGGTTGCTTATCCAGATGATAGAGGTATGGCAATTGTTAAAACTGCTGGTGGAGTTATCGGTATGATTCCTGAGGGTTTGGTTTTGTTGACGAGTTTATCTTTTATTTTAGGTGTAGGCAAATTAGCAGTAAAAAAAGCTCTTGTTCAGGAAATGGAGGCTATTGAGGCTTTGGCTCGTGGTGATGTTTTGTGTCTAGATAAAACAGGGACAATTACCACTGGGGAATGAATTGGCCGTAGAAAGAGTCTATCCTTATACGCCTTATACAAACGAATTTATAGAAGAAATATTAGGATGTATGGCTTATGATTTTGATGATATGAATGCCACGCAAACAGCTTTGCGTGAGGCGTTTGAGAAAATAAAAGACTTTGATATTATTGAAAAAGTCCCTTTTTCTTCCAAAAGAAAAATGCGTGCTATCACTCTAAGTAATCAACGTACGTTTGTTTTGGGTGCACCAGAATTTTTAACAGATAATGAAATAGTTTTAGATCGTGTTAATTCGTATTCTTATCAGGGATATCGTGTTTTGTTTTTGGGTGAAACAATTGATGATATTAATCATCCTATGGCTTTGATTGTTATTCATGATTGTTTAAGTAATGATGCAAGATCAACTTTACGTTTTTTTAATAAAAATAATGTTGATGTTTATATTCTCTCAGGTGACAATCCTATTACGGTTTCTCGTGTTGCCCAGCTTGCAGGATTGAGAAAAGCTGATCAATATATCGATGCTTCTACATTACCTGAAGATGATGAAGAACTCTATAATGTTGTAGAACATTATCATATATTCGGACGCGTTAAACCTGAACAAAAACAACGCATTATTAAAGCTTTCCAGCATAATAATCATGTTGTTGGTATGGTTGGTGATGGTGTCAATGATGTTTTGGCACTAAAAGATGCTGATTGTGGGATTGCTATGGCAGCGGGTAATGATGCTGCTAAGCAGGCAGCTCATATTGTGTTATTGGATTCTAATTTTTCCTCAATGAAATCCATTGTACGAGAAGGTCGAACTATTATTGCTAACATTGAAAAAGTCAGTTCTTTGTATCTTACAAAAACTATTTATTCAACCTGTTTATGTATGATATTTGCTGCTATGCGTCAAAGTTATCCATTTAGTCCTATTCAATTAAGTCTTATTAGTTCTTTGGCTATTGGTATTCCTAGTTTTTATATCACTTTAGAAAGTTCATCAGAGTTATCAACTGGGGGTTTTTTCAAACATGTTATCACGACTGCTTTACCATGTGCATTAACGATTATTATTGATATGATATTTATTAATATACTTGGAAATTATTTAAACTTTAATACCACAGAATTATCTACTTATTATTACTTGACAGCTGGTTTTGATAGCTTCCTGGTCGTTTATATTGTTTTTATGCCATTAAATAGATTACGTACTGTTATTGCCATTGGTTTAAATGCTTTGTTCTTTGTTATAGTTTTATGTATACCAGATTTCTTTGGTATATATTCATTTTTGAATTGGCAATATATAGGTCTTATTCCTCTTTTTGCTGTTTCGGTTGTAATGGTCGGTATTTTCAAAAACGGTATTTATAAGCTATATACCAAGAAGAAATACTCTCCTAATTAAGTGAATGGTATATGGATATATAAGCATGTTGGTGTTTTAATGATGTTTCTAAGATATTACGAGATGCTTCATATAAATAATAGGCATTCACATTTTTAGGAGCATAATAGATACCTGCTTTAGTATTAATGAAACAATTGCTTTCGTGATATTGAAAATGGTATCTTTTTAAATATTCATAGAGTCTTTTAATGTCATTACATAAATCATCTTCTTGCTTATTAAATATGACTAAGTAGAATTCATTAGATTCATCAAAATATATATAAGATTGTTCACTATGAATATACAATTTAATTATTCCTAATACTTGTGATGATATTTCTTGATACATATCAGGGTTTAATTCGTATGTATATGAGGTAATTTCATAACGAATATATATACCAATAATATTTTCTACATATTCTGGAATTTGAAATGATTTATAAAAAGCATATAATTTACTATGAATATCATAATCATGATAGTAATCATCAGGATTAAGCATCAATTGTTTTAGTTTTTTATCTTTATAGACTTGCATATTTTTTCACCTCTTCTATACATAGTTTTAACATATATATAACGCATAATTTGTCAAAACATGTCGACAAAATAAAAAAATTATATTTTTTTTCGAGTTTTGGTGTATCAAGCCTTTCTTAGAGTAAAAATCATATAATGGTAGAGTCAAAAGTTTATGAAAAACTATGAAAAATTAAAAATATGTGCTATA
>JAJQDJ010000138.1 GCA_021202205.1 Erysipelotrichaceae bacterium | reverse complement strand
TTCTCAATTTTTGAGAAGGGGAATGTCACCAAATCTTAACTTAATGACATTGATCAATACAAATTTATTACATAATGATTTAAATATTAGTTTAGAAAAGATGCTTCAAGGAGATTATTTGCTTCAAAACTTTGCGATATTTACGCATCTCAAAAAAGTGGATGATCCTGTGAAGTTCGTTATGGATATGATAGATTTATTCTACAATGAAATGGATGAAAATAAAGAAATCATTAAACCTATAAGAAATTATCAGGATATCATTGATAATCAAAATAAAGGTTTAATGAGTGCTATGTTGACATTAGAAGAAGGCGCAGTTGTGAATAATGACTTGGCCTATTTACGTAATTATTATCGTTTAGGTGTGAGAATGATTACACTTACATGGAATTTTGAGAATGGTATTGGTTTTCCGAATTTTTCATCCGATGGCTATGGAGAATATGATGATCAAAATGGTTTAACAGATTTTGGTATTCAATATATTCAAGAATGTGAGCGTTTAGGTATTATTATTGACGTCTCACATTTAAATGATGCCGGTTTCTATGATGTTTTAAAATATACCAAGGCACCGTTTGTAGCCTCACATTCTAACGCTCGAGCAGTGTGTCGACATGCCCGTAATATGAGTGATGATATGATTCAACAGTTAGCCAAACGTGGAGGTGTCATGGGAATTAATTTTGCAGCTGATTTTTTAGCAGAAAATGCAGATATGTCTACAATTGATAATATGGTTAAGCATATCAAATATATAAAAAATATCGGTGGTATTGATTGTATTGGTTTAGGAACAGATTTTGATGGTATACCACAAAATCTAGAACTCAAAGATGCATCTTATATGCCGATGTTAGAAAAAGCCCTAAGAAAAGAAAACTTCACTGCAGAAGAAATAGAAAAGATATTCTATAAGAATGTCTTAATATTATATCAACAAGTTTTGAAATAACTAAAAAAGCAGATACAGTGGGAGCCCGTATCTGCTTTCTTATTGATATCAGTTTGGGAAAGGATATCATGAAGTAGTCATATTTGAAGGGAAAACAAAAATTGACTATAAAGATAGTATAACATACTTTTTGGAAAAATTTTAGTCTAAATTAACAAAAAATGTGTGAAATTAAAATTATTGTATAATAATATGGATTTATATATCGAATTTTGTATGATATACTTATATTGATTATATGGTACTAAGGGAGCAAAAGAACATCTTCTTTCAATCTTTTTTTTCTTGTCTACATGAGTAAAAATGTATATAATGATGATAATAAAAAGGTGTGTGATATTATGAGGGAAATAAATTATGATGAGATAGTAGCTGCAATTAAAGATATGTGTATTGATGCCAATACTATTTTACCAAATGATATAAGTGAAATTATAGAAGAGGCTTATCAAAATGAGGATTTTAAGCTAGCAAAAGAAACATTAGAAATATTAAAAGAGAATGCAAATATAGCTAAAGAGGAAAATGCACCTATTTGTCAGGATACAGGGATGGCCTGTGTTTTTGTGGAGATAGGACAAGATGTTCATATTATAGGAGATCTTAATAAAGCTATTAATGAAGGTGTTAGGTTAGGATATAACGAAGGTTATTTACGCAAAAGCGTGGTTGATGATCCGATGTTTGATCGTATTAATACGAAAGATAATACGCCTGCCATTATTCATTATGAGATTGTACCTGGAGATCAGTTAAAAATCACTTTAGCTCCAAAAGGTTTTGGCAGTGAGAATATGTGTCAGGTTAAGATGCTTAAACCGAGTGATGGAGTAGATGGCGTCAAAGATTTTGTATTGAAAGTGGTTGAAGATGCAGGACCAAACGCGTGTCCTCCTATGGTAATAGGTGTGGGCATAGGAGGATCTTTTGATTATGTGACTTATTTATCTAAAAAGGCTATGTTACGTGATGCTTATAGTCATCATAAAGATAAACGTTATGCTGCTTTAGAAGATGAATTATTAGACAAGATTAATCAATTGGGTATTGGCCCGGCAGGTTATGGTGGTAAAACAACAGCTTTATCACTCAATATTGAAACTTATCCAACTCATATTGCGGGGATGCCTGTGGCAGTGAGTATTTGTTGTCATGTAGCTAGACATAAGGAGGTTGTATTATGATAAAAATAACAACTCCTTTTACCAAGGATGATGCTTTAAAACTTAAGGCGGGAGATCAAGTATTGATAAGTGGTGTAATATATACAGGTAGAGATGCTGCTCATAAGCGTTTGATACAATTGATTCAAAACAATAAGCCATTACCTTTTGATGTGGAAAATCAAATCATCTATTATGTAGGACCAACACCATTTAAACCAGGACATGTATTTGATAGCGGTGGACCGACTACATCAGGAAGAATGGATGCTTATGCTCCAGAACTTTTAAAATTAGGTCTGCGAGGTATGATTGGTAAAGGTTATCGCAATAATGTTGTTAAACAAGCAATAAAAGATTATCAAGGTATTTATTTTGGAGCGATAGGAGGTGCAGGCGCTTATATATCGCATTGTATCAAAGACTGCGAGGTCATTGCCTTTGAGGATTTAGGAACAGAAGCAATACGCCGTTTATATGTAGAGGATTTACCAGTAACGGTGTTAATAGATTGTCAGGGAAACGATTTATATGAATTGGGACGAGTTCAATATTTAAAGGAGCACAACTATGACAATTAAAAATTATAATGAGGTAGATATTTTATATACATTGATGTCTTTTGTGAATGTATCTTCAGTACAGGATATGTATTATACAATAGCGCAGACTATTTTATCTCATTTGGATAAAATACCTGATATTAGCATTAATGATTTGGCTGATCTTTGTTATACATCACCAGCAACGATTTCACGTTTTTGTAAGGATTTGAATTGTAAAAACTTTGTGACTTTCAAAAAAGAAATTGCAGTTGCCTTGGAGCTATCTAAGAATGAAGTGCATCTTTCTACCAAAGATGAAGAAGCATGTTGTAAAAATCCAGATTATCTGGTAAATAAAATGTACAATGAAGCTATAGACTCACTGCAAATGGTACAAAAAAGTATCAACATGCATGAAATAGACAAAATCTGTGAAATGATATATACTTCTAAAAGCGTTCAAATGATTGGTTATCAATTCAATAAAATTATATCTAATGATTTTCAAATGAAGATGCTTAAACATCGTAAGATGGTTTATGCATTTGTTGAACGTGGCGATGAAATAGGCCATTTGGATATGATAGATAAAGATACTCTGGTTATCATTATTAGTGTGCGTGCAAGAGCACAGCTGATAGATGCTTTGCTTAAGAAGATTAGCGAACATCATCCTAGGATTATTTTATTAACGATGAATAAAGAATATCATCATGATTTAATAGATTATATTTATTGTATAGATGGTACAGAGAGTGATTATACAGAATCATCATTGCAGGGAACAATGAATTTTTTAAGTTTATTAAATCTTATTTATGTGAGGTACGGATTACTATATAGAAAGTAGGGATAAAAATGTATAGTTTTTTAAATGACTATAGCGAAGGAGCACATCCACGAGTAATGGATGCTTTAATTGAGACCAATGAGGCTCAAAGTGTTGGCTATGGGGACGATGAATATTGTCGCTTGGCTAGTGATGCCATTTATAAAAGATTAGGGACATTATCTCCTGATATTCATTTTTTAGTTGGTGGAACACAAACAAATTTAACGTTTATTTCCCATTGTCTTAAGGATTATCAAGCTGTTATTGCATGTGATAGTGGTCATATTAATGTTCATGAAACGGGAGCTGTAGAAGCTACAGGACATAAGATTTTAACAAGAGAACATCATTATGGCAAAGTAACTGTAGAAATGATAGAAGATGTTGTGAAGAATCAAAGTGATGAACATATGGTAGAACCAAAGATGGTTTATATATCTCAAACAAGTGAATGGGGTACTTATTATACTTTATCGGAATTAGAAGATATTTATGCATGTTGTCAGGATAATGATTTATATTTGTTTATGGATGGTGCGAGACTTGGTAGTGCTGTAGTGTTGGAAGATGCTCCTACAATGAAGCAGATTGCTCAAAATGTTGATGCTTTTTATATTGACGGTACGAAGATGGGGGCTTTATTTGGAGAAGCTTTGGTTATTTGTAATGATGATTTAAAAGAAGGATTCCGTTATCAATTGAAAAATAAAGGAGCCATGCTAGCTAAAGGTAGACTCCTAGGCGTACAATTTTATGAATTGTTAAGAGATGATCTTTATGAAGAAATAGGTATCTATGAAAATAAAATGGCTGATAAATTAAGAAATGTCTTAAAAGAAAAGTATCCACTATATCTACCTAGTTTAACTAATCAAATCTTTGTGGATTTACCTAATGGTGATTTGAAAGAAATAGAAAAAGAATTTATGGTCACCCATATGAATGCGATTGATAAATCTCATACAAGAATACGTTTGGTTACCAGTTGGGCCACTGATGAAAAACAAGTAGATAGATTTATAGAATTAGTGAACAGTATTAAATAACTGTACAATAGTTGTCTAATGTACTATAATAATTTTGGGCTTAGGCCACAATATAAAGAAAAGAGGCGTTTTTATGAATAAAACTGAATTAGTAGATAAAGTAGCCAGCTCAGCTGGTATGACTAAAGTTGATGCAGAAGCAGCTATCAATGCTTTTGCTGCAACAATAACAGATGCTTTAAAAGAAGGAGATAAAGTTGTATTAAAAGGATTTGGTACTTTCGAAGTTCGTGAACGTAGTGAAAGAGTAGGACGTAATCCTCAAACTGGCGAATCAGTCGTTATACCTGCTAGTAAAACACCAGCTTTTAATGCTAGTACAGTTTTGAAAAAAACTGTCAATGAATAGTCATTAAGATATGAAGAATTGCAGAAATGCGGTTCTTTTTTTAGAAGTTTCTTTGTTCGCTATGAGTATTAGAAAATATAAGTTCTATCAAGACAAGCGAAGAGTACCACGTCCAATTGTCACCTTGCTTGTCCAAGACAATTGGGCGTGGATGAATTCGCTAAACTGTTATTTTAGATACACTTGGTTATATTAATTTCAAGTTTATTATCTTAAAAAATTAAAACTATAATATACCTGGAAAATTGATCAACCAATAAATACCTCAAAAACAACAGTTGTATACATAGTATACAAATTTTCGTTACTTTTGTAATTATGCCTAAAATTATTTTTTGAATTCGTTATTTCTCCCAAATCTACCTATAAATCATTAATGCTTTATGATATAATAGTATCACAAAACAGGTGAGAGGAGGGAAAAATATGTCATATTCTACCATTCAGTTTAGCATAAAACAGGGTGATGCTTTTTATCAATACTGTGATGATATTACCCATGGGGCA
>JAJQDJ010000060.1 GCA_021202205.1 Erysipelotrichaceae bacterium | reverse complement strand
CCCCTTCTCATTTTGAGAAGGGGAATGTCACCAAATCTTAACTTAATGACATTGGGTGGTACAGTGATTTCTTTATCAGAACTTCAACCAGGTGATATAGTATGGAAATCAGGACATGTTGGTATCTATGTAGGTAATGGATTGGTTATTCATTCACCTACGAGTGGTAAAGTCGTATGCTATACAAGTGTTAGCAGATTTACTTGTGGTGTTCGTTATTAATTGAATATGAAACCGAATGATGATTCATTCGGTTTTTTATTTTGAGTTTAGATTTTGTTTTTTTTCAGTTTATGTTTATTTTATATAATGCTTTCGAAAGGATGATGAGTATGTCAATAATAAAATTATTTAAAAAACTTACTAAAACCGAATATATTTATATTGTCATTAGCATTGCTTTCATTTGTGCTATGGTTGGATTGGATTTAAAATTACCTGATTATATGAGATCTATTACAACTTTAGTAGAAACTGAAGGTAGCGAAATGAATGAAATTTTGGTTGAAGGTGCGAAGATGTTGGCTTGTGCTTTTCTAGCTTTATGTTGCTCTGTGATTGTTGCCATTCTATCATCACGTATAGCAAGTAATCTTGGTGCAAGATTACGTGAAGATATGTTTGATAAAGTACAGGGTTTTTCATTAGAAGAAGTTAATAAGTTTTCTACATCTAGTCTAATTATTCGTTCAACTAATGATGTTACACAGGTACAGAATCTAATTGTCATGGGATTACAGATGTTTGTAAGGGCTCCTATTATGGCTGCATGGGCTATTATGAAGATCATTAATAAGAGTTGGCAATGGAGTATGGCAACATGTGTTGCTGTTATTGTCTTGCTAACGGTTGTAGGTATTTGTGTGATGTTTGCCATTCCGCGTTTTAGAAAAATCCAGTATTTAACTGATAATGTCAATAGAGTAGCAAGAGAAAATTTAACGGGTTTATCTGTAGTTCGTGCATATAATGCTGAAAACTATCAGGAAGATAAATTTGAAGTTGCAAATGAAGAATTAAAACATAACAATTTAGTTGGTAATGGTGTCATGGCTTTGATGCAGCCTTCCATGCAAATTGTACAAAATGGTTTAACTTTATCTATTTACTGTATTGGGGCTTATCTTATTAGCCATGCTTTAATTAGTAATAAAATCAGTTTATTTTCTGATATGGTTGTTTTTTCAAGTTATGCAATGCAAGTTGTTATGTCATTTATGATGTTTGTAGCGATATTTATTATGTTACCAAGAGCTTTGGTAGCAGCTCAACGTATTAATGAAGTGTTGGATACAGAGACAACGATATTTGATGGTGACATTAGTGATTCACATACTGAAGAAACTGGTGAAGTAGAATTTAGAAACGTTAGTTTTAAATATCCTGATGCTCAGGATTATGTCTTAGAAAATATTTCATTTACTGCTCATAAAGGTGAGACAATTGCCTTTATTGGATCAACTGGTAGTGGTAAAAGTACTCTCATTAATTTAGTACCACGTTTTTATGATGTTAGTGAGGGTGAAATATTGGTTGATGGTATTAATGTTAAGAATTATACGCAAAAAGCTTTACGTAACAAATTAGGTTATATTTCACAAAAAGCTGTTTTGTTTAAAGGCACAATAAAATCTAATGTAGATTATGGTGATAATGGTAAAGGCCATGCTTTAGAAAGTGATATAGTAGAGGCTATATATACAGCTAAGGCTAATGAATTTGTAGAGAAAGATGATGTTGGTTATGATGGTTATGTAGCGCAAAATGGTGCTAACTTCTCTGGAGGACAGAAACAACGTCTATCTATTGCAAGAGCTATTTGTCGTAGACCTGAAATCTTTATTTTTGATGATTCATTCTCAGCATTGGATTTTAAGACAGATAAAGAATTAAGAACTGCTTTAAATGATTATTGTAAAGAAGCCACAAAATTGATTGTAGCTCAACGTATTGGTACGATTATCGATGCTGATAAGATTGTTGTTTTAGATGAAGGTAAAGTTGTTGGTATTGGTACACATGAAGAACTATTAAAGAATTGTGATGATTATTATGAAATTGCTTTATCACAATTTTCAAAGGAGGAATTAGAAAATGAATAGACGTATGAGACCAGGCGGCTCTAATGCTAATTCCAATGAAAAAGGTAATGTTGGTGAATTCTTTAGAAAATTATTAAGTTTTGCCAAGGGATATAGAGTATTCATTATTATTGCCATAGTTTGTGCTATGGGTGGTTCTATTTGTACTATTTTGGGTCCTGATAGATTATCAGATGTCACCAATGCTATTACAGAAGGTATAACACCTGATACAGATAATTTAGAAGAAATTACAACAGTCATGTCTGATAATATTCAAGATAATATGGAAACACTCATGAGTGAAATATCAGGTAGCTTTGATCAACAATCATTGTCAACTAAAGCTACAGAAATATTAGCATCTACAGAAATATCTGATGACGACAAAGTTGCTTTCCAAACTGTTATAGCTTCTATGTCTACTATTACAGATGAATCTGAAATGCAAGAACAATTATTAGAATTACCTGATAGTATATTAGAAATATTATTTGATGATATTGAAGTTAATGGTTCAACTATTTCTGCAAGCGACCAAGTCACTGCTATAAGTATTTTAAGTAATCTTGATACTGATAGCGAAGATATTTCTATGGACATGTTAGATGAATTGCCTGATTCTATCATGACTGCATTATTTACCGATATCGAAGTTGAAGGAACGACTATAACAGGCACTGATCAACAAGAAATGATGAACTTATTATCAAGTGTAGATACAGATGATTCATCAGCTTTACTTGAAGCTTTAGATGAATTACCTGAAAGTATCTATAGTTTAGTAGATTCTAGTATTGATATGGATAAAATTGTAAGTGTTTTTATAACTTTAATTATATTATATTGTGTAAGCTTTGCATTGTCACTTTCACAACATTTAATAATGAACTATGTTACTCAAAACATTACAAAGAAACTAAGAAAATCTATTTCTCATAAGATCAATTGTTTACCAATGTCTTATTTCAATCACACTTCTACAGGCGATATCTTGTCTCGTATTACTAATGATGTCGATACCATTGGTCAAACATTAAATCAAAGTATTGGAACATTGGTTAGTGCCATTACTTTATTCTTAGGCGCATTAATTATGATGTTTAGTACCAACGTGATTATGTCAGTATCTGGCATTTTAGCAACCCTTATTGGTTTTGTATTAATGATGGTTATTATGTCTCATTCTCAAAAATACTTCAATGATCAACAAGAAGATTTAGGTAAATTAAATGGACATGTTGAAGAAATATATACAGGACATTTGGTTGTTAAAGCTTATAATGCTGAAGGTAAATCTAAAGAAACATTTGATGAATATAACCAGGGATTAAGGAATAGTGCATTTAGAGCTCAATGTTTATCAGGATTAATGATGCCAATTATGACATTTATTGGTAACTTTGGATATGTGGTAGTTTGTGTAGTTGGTGCTGTTTTGACAATGAATGATATGACGTCTTTTGGTACAATTGTTGCCTTTATGTTATATATTAGATATTTTACACAACCTTTATCTCAACTTGCTCAATCTATGCAATCCATGCAGATGGCTGCTGCTGCTGGTAAACGTGTCTTTGATTTCTTAGAAGCTGATGAAATGGAAGATGAATCTTATAAAACAAAATCACTTGGAGACATAGTTGGTAATGTTGAATTCAATCATGTCAACTTTGGTTATGATAAAGGTCAAACTATTATTAATGATTTCTCAGCACAAGCTAAAGCAGGACAAAAGATTGCTATTGTTGGTCCAACTGGTGCTGGAAAAACAACGATGGTTAATCTATTGATGCGTTTCTATGAAACAAATCAAGGCGATATAAAGATTGATGGTATATCTACTAAGGATGTGAAACGTGAAGAAGTCCATTCTAACTTCTCTATGGTATTACAAGATACTTGGTTATTTGAAGGAACTATTCGAGAAAATCTTATCTACTGTTCAAAAAATGTATCAGATGAAATAATGATTAATGCAACCAAAGCAGTAGGTTTAGATCACTTTATTAGAACATTACCAAATGGCTATGATACAGTATTAAATGATAATGTTAATTTATCTCAAGGTCAAAAACAACAATTAACCATTGCTCGAGCAATGATAGCTAATAAGCCAATGCTTATATTAGATGAAGCTACTAGTTCAGTAGATACGCGTAGTGAAATCATTATTCAAAAAGCTATGGATGAATTAATGGAAAATAGAACATCGTTCATTATTGCTCATAGACTTTCAACTATTAAGAATGCAGATCTTATTTTGGTTATGAATCATGGTGATATTGTTGAAACGGGTACACATGATGAATTATTAGCTAAAAATGGCTTCTATGCCCAATTGTATAATAGTCAATTTGATGTTGAAGAGGAAATGTAAAAAGGTTCGCTAATTACGAACCTTTTTAAAATAAATGAAAATGTTTTAATCCATTGTAAACACCATTATCTTCAATATCGCTTGTGACATAAGTCACTTTATCCAACAGGGCTGGATGAGCGTTTCCCATGGCAATGCTTTCTTTTGTATATGAAAGCATCGATAAGTCATTGGTCGAATCACCAATCGATATTGTTTGATTTAAACTCATATGTAAATAATCAATGATAGTTTGTATACCTGTTGCTTTAGAATGAGGTAATGGTACTATTTCTAAGAAGTCATCAGCTCTTTGAATAAGTTCAAAGTACGGTGCTAACTTATCCTTAAATGTTTCAATATCACTATCACTATGATACCATACGGCTAATTTATCAAAAGGAACCAATTCATTTTCTTTTACATCATAAACAGGACAATTTAATTCAATATAATGGTTTTTCATATCTCGTAATTCATTATGTCTGATATTCTCTGTAAAATAAACAGCATCCTTACCTTCTAAGACAGCATCAACATGACATTGAAAACATAATTGAATCACTATTTTTCTAATATCTTCGCTTAAAGTATTATGATATATAACTCTATCATGATATTCAACATAGGTTCCACAACCACAAATATAACCATCAAAAGGGATATCTGTAATCATATCATCTACAGTACATTTTGGCCTACCCGTATTGACAAAACAACGATGTCCATTATCCTGTGCTAATGCAATAGCTTTAATAGTAGATTTTGGAATCGTATAGGTATTTTCACTAATCAATGTACCATCTATATCAAAAAATATAATTTTTGTATTCATAAATATCCTCCGTTTGTTATATAATACTGAATGATAAAATATTGTCAAGTAAAGATTGTATAAAATAGTCGTCTGGTAAAATGTCAAGAAGAAATTTAAAAGATTTTTAAATAAATTCATTGCCCGTATTGTAAAATGAAACTGGAATTAAGGGAGGGCTGATTTGGAGGGCAGCC
>JAJQDJ010000189.1 GCA_021202205.1 Erysipelotrichaceae bacterium | reverse complement strand
TCCATATAGCATACCATACCTTATTGGATCTCCCACCTCGCTATTTGACGCATACTTTTGAAATATTGCCAATACCACTCGTAATTGATTTCCATTTGCTGGTTAAAGTGCTCTTTGTTTGAGAAAAAGTTCCACTGATTTTTTTTGAAATGTTGCCTATTCCACTTGTCAGATTGCTCCAAGTAGTAGAAAACCATGATTTTGCTTGAGAAAATGCATCACTGATGGTAACTGTAATTCCTTCAGCACCACCAGTTATCCATCCAAGAATCTTTCCACCTAATACAGAGAATGTTTCCTCCAGGCCTCCAAAATCAAGTGTAAGCACATCTTCGACTACTCCTAGTAATACTTCCCACAAATCTGATAATACATCATACACAGGCTCCATAACGTCAGCAAATGTCTCAAAGGCACTGCATGCAGTATCGACAAGCCAGTCAATAAATGGCTCTAAGGTGTCATTCCAGAATTGAAGAATCAGATTGATAACAGGTTTCAATCTTTCACTCCATGTTCCTAGGATATTGCATACAGTCTGTATTGCTGCGCCAAAAACATCAACAAGGAAATTGGCAAGAGGCACTATAACATTGTTGTAGAATGATAAAATCACTGTAGCAACTGCCTCTACTGCATCAACCCATACGGTAGCAATCAATGTAAGCAATGGTTGAAGTATATTTTCATATAACTGTTTTAAAAGATTAACAATCGGCATAAGACAGCTGTCATAGAAATTCTGAAGAACTCCTAAAGTGTTGCTGACGGCCGAATTAACCAAATCTCTAAAACTTTCGCTTGTCTCATACAGATAAACCAATGCTGCAACAACTGCCCCTATAGCTACACTTACTGCAACAAATGGAGCCTCTACTCCTAATACCAAAGCACTAAATGTTTCCAGCACTCCTACATCACTTATCAAAGACCATAAGGCTGCGATTTCTGTTGCAAAATTGGCAGCAGCTGTTGTAATAGTCCCCCAGCTAGCAAGGACCTCAAAAGCTGTAAATCCCGCAAGAATACCTGCTAGAACTGCAATAATAACTGGCCCATTAGTATCAAGCCAGTCCTTCAATGTCTGAAATTTAGATACAATAGAATCAACCACAGAACTGTATGTGCCTTCTGCGCTTTCAGCATCATCCGTGCCCCAGTCAATAGAATCTATAGCATAGCCACCTGTATCTGTTCCACCAGATGACCCACTGCTGCTGCCACTATCTGAATCACTTGAACTGCTTGACGATAAAATATTCAGATCATCAAATCCAGCCAAGGCTCCTTCAATTTCTTTTGCAGCTGCTGTTGTGGCATCTGCTGTATCACTTACCGCATCGCTTGTATCGCTTAAACTGCTTGAAGCACTATCAGCACTATCAGCAACACTGGACAATGCACTGCTTGTAGAAGCACTTGCTGAGCTTGTACTTAAACCAAATAGCTTGCTGAATACCTGTGCAACAATATTGGCTAATGATATCATCTTGCTGATAACAGTATTTAAGAATGTAACAACAGGTGTCAGCACCTGTATCAGTCCACTACCTATAATGCTTAAAAGCGATTTCCAGTTTTCTGAAAGTATTCTCACCTGGTTGGCCCATGAACCACTTGTCTTTGCAAAGTCCCCACTTGCAAGGCTTAACTGTTGCAAAACATAGTTGTATCTTAAGGTGGTCAATTGAGCCTGATTCATATCACTGACGCTTGTAGAAATGCCTTGCGACAATGCATACTGTTCAAGATTTGTCTGCGTCATGACAATTCCTAGTTCTTTCAGTGATTCAGTCTCGCCTGTAATTTTGTTTCCGCAGTATCAAGGTCAATGTTATAGAACGATGCAACATCACCTGCAAGGCCTGCTAATGAAATGGCCATATCACTTGCAGTATCGACAACGTTCTGAACTTCTGTAAGATCAGATGCTGCCTCGATAGCACTCGTTCCAATGCTGATAATCTTGGCACCTATTGCAAGAGATCCAATTGTTGCTGCAACCTTTGCAAAAGCACTGCTCATTTTATTAGCTTGCGTTTCATCTGTTGTTGTGGTTGTTTTTGTCTGGGAGCTTATCTTTTTTAATGAACTTTCATAATCACTTGTATTCGCACTGATAATTACTTTCAATTCATCTAAAGTCATTGTCTATCATCTCCCTTAAATTTTTTGTTATGTTCGTGAGCAAAACGTCTTCTTGCTTTCTTGTATTCAATAAGCTCGCTTTCCTCTTTCATTTTTTCAAAATCTTTCTTTTCCTCTTCGAATAGTTCTGGGTAATAATCCCATGGCTGAAGCTTTAGCTTGCCACCGTTGAATGCCTTAATAAAACCTTCAACAATCTGTGAAGTCTGGCAATATAAATCAACAATTCTTTCCTTGCGTTTATGCTTTTCAGCACGTTCATAGGATTCCATAAGATCATTTATTTCAGCAATGCTCAATTCCCAGAAAAGAAAAGGGCTGTATCCTATATCTAAAGCTATAGGATACAGCCTATAAACTATTTCACTAGCATTCTTGATTTCTAGTTCTTCATTGAGAGAGTCTTCACTTCCTGTGCTGCCTCGTTCACTCTCTCCTTTGGAAAAAAACCACTAACTAACCATATACACCTCTAGAAATACGGTCTCCATGAATGTGCTCTGGTCCCCACCTGATTCAATATATCTGTCATAGATTTCAATGACATCCTTCTCCTTGATTCCATGCAGATACTTAAGCATTGCCTGGTGGACAATCAAAAGCATCACCTTTAATGGTGGCATGGCATTTGAAGCATTGGTAATGACATCAAGCATGTTTCTTCCAATCTTGTTTTCAATCTCAATAATATTTGAGGCAGTAAGCTTTAATTTATAAGATTCGTCTGCAAATTCCCATACAACATATGGTTTTACTTCTTTTGCTTCACTCACTAGTTAATTACCTCCTATGCTGAAACTGTTGGATCAGTAATAGTCAATTCACTTTGAAGTGCTACAGACATATCAAATTCAATGACACCATTAACCCCTCCACCAGTACGCTTGATTGAAATCTGACCATTGAATTCAGTAGTTGTACCATCTTTCAATGTTTCCTTGAAATATAATACAGTTCCTGCTGTTTCATAAGGTCTAAGAACTCTATAAGGTGAATCTTCGGAAGTGTTGTCATACTTGAACTTGTATGTCATATCACCTGCATCACCAATACCCATTTCATACTTCTTGATTGTATCTTCAAGTGTTGTATTATCCACTTTTTCAGGATCTACACCAACATCTGGCAATTCCTTTAATCCTGATAATGTATTAAACGTTCCATTTGCAGCAGTTGCATATGCTAAAGTTGCTCCATTAGCTAACATACTATAATTACCTCCTATTTTTTATAAATATCCGTCAGGGAAGAAAATATATTCCTTCTTACAGTCAATCAAAGCTTCATAACGCATTAATTTATGCTTGAACTGGCTTGATTCGGGAACGTCCTGACATGTCGTCCTCAAAAAGCCTAGCTTTGACATAACATCATCAATATCACATGCAGTCTGTGATGTGCTTTTAGTGTCCCATATATCAATTTTATATCTGATATATGAAATCTGTTCCGTATCATCAGTAACTGTATGTGGCTTGTTTTCCTCTTCGACATACTGAACAGCAGGAAGAGTAGCCCAGTCACTTGGATAGGAATCAGTGACATTATCAATAACACCACTTAATGCACTATAAACCATATCCTTAACATTAATCATCTGATAACTCCTTCAATTTATCTCTAACAACCTTTTTTGAATGATTGATAATACGCTTGTAATTGTCCTTGAGTGCAGGATACATGAAAGGTGTAGCAGGATGACCTTTAGTATAGTATCCTGTTACTTCACCATTTCTTTTGAAAATACCAAGTCCATATTCTTCAGCCTTTTTAGCGCTCATGGCTTCAGCAGGTATACCCCAGCCATTTTGACGATAAGTCGGACTAACTTTAGGACTTATACCACTGTGACTTGCTTGACCATTAGGCCCTGTACCAAATTCCATATAAGATGCATACTCACTATTAGTGTAGACAGTCCCGACATGTTCACTGCCTTCTATATTCTTTTCAATCTTTATGCTTCTTAACAGGGCGCTCGTATCCTTAGGAGCCAACTGTCTTGCGCTGGATTGAACAGTCAAGGTGGCATCGGCTATAATTTGTTCACCTATCTCATTTGCTACCTCACTGCTAAGCATATTCAGCATATCGTTGATTCTTTCACCATACAGCTCGGCCTGAAGCTTACTTGTCGTATACCAGAACAAGGCCTGATCAGTCGATGAATCATCGCTATAGGCTTCAGTAGTTGTCCCTTCACTGTCCTTGTAGGGTTCATAGGACTGCCACGTAAAGCTCTAAGACTCTTCTTCTTCACTTGCAGAAACCTTCATTCTTCTAGCAATTGGCGAGAGTCTGAAAATAGAAATACCAGCAAGTATCTCGCTTTCACTCTGATAGCTTTCATTCTCCCCACCTTCACTATAGCTAGACATTCCTTCATTACCTTTCTTGTTCCATAGACATATTGCAAGGCTAAGTTGAGCATAAGTAAGTTCATCAATCATCTTGGCTCTGTTGGTCTTGTCCAGAACCTTTTGCTTTGCCTCAAGAAGAAAAGAAGAAACAACATCAGAATCTGTTTCTCCTGTTCTTTTCGTGAAAAGCGCAATCATATCTTCATCAGACATTATTCAGCCTTTGCCTTGTTGATAAGTGCAATAATTTCCTTGTTTGTAAGACCTGTTAGAGATTCTGCATCAATACATAATTCAGTAGCAACAGCAATCAATTCTTCCTTGTTCATTTTAGAAACAGATTTATTTGCTTCTTTCTTTGAATCAGTATCATCAGTTTTAATTTCAGCAATCTTGGAATTTAGTTCCTCAAGCGTTTCAGCAATGATGAAATTATCAACATCTTTTCTGAGTGTCTTGATAACATCCTTATTTGTGCATTTAGTCTTTACTTTTGTTTTGATTCCATATACAAACATTTATGTCACCCCTATTCTGCATTTGCTGTCAAGACTGCGATACATTTGCTTTGGAATACCTGTGCGCCATACACGTGCAATCCTTTCATTGCATCAGCAAATCTGCTTTCTGGTCTGTATGCTTCGTTTTCGAGAATCTGTTCAGCATATGAACCAGCCTGATTAGTACCAGCAATAATCTTATATAATGTTCCATCAGTGTTAGGCACATTGTTAGATAAATAGATTGTAAATCCTGCAGCTCTACCGATTGCGCCATTTTGTAACACATCGCTATTTCTTTCAGTACCATAGCCGACAAATCTATCATCCAATAATAACAATCCATGATACCATGGTGGTACTACTACCCATCTATTGCCTCTTGGTACATTAGCAGTATCTAATTTAACGTATGCGTCAAATAGCGAGGTGGGACATCCAATAAGGTATGGTATGCTATAT
>JAJQDJ010000288.1 GCA_021202205.1 Erysipelotrichaceae bacterium | reverse complement strand
AGGCTGCCCTCCAAATCAGCCCCCCCTTAATTCCAGTTTCATTTTACAATACGGGACTTTAAAAACAGCACTCTTTTTGTATATGATTATTGAGAAATTTAGGTTATAATAGTATAGAGGTGAAAACCATGGGTCAAAAAATATCAGATGCTACTTTTCAAAAAGGCTATCAATTATATCAAAATAATCAAGTTGGTCCTATTAAGCAAAATAACAATCTTTATAGTGCTAATGTGAGAGACAAGCAATATTATCATGTTGTTATTATGGTTAATGATAAACATAAGATGACAAAAATGAATTGTACTTGTAAACACGCCCGTAAAGGGGAAACGTGTGAACATGAAGCAGCGCTGTATTTAAAACTTAAAAGTGAATATCTTATTTTTGAAAATAATGAGGATATATCATTTAAAGGATATTATGATAGTAAAGATTATGATAAAGCTATTGAATTTTTAAAGAAACAGACAAAGAAAATTATTGATCAATTGCGTCATGACAATATAAAACAAATATTTCAAATGCTTACATCTTTAGTTGATGATTATGACCATATGAGTTTATCTCCACAATATACCATTGAAGTAGATGTTATCTTGATTAAGGCATTTCGTCAATTTTTGCAAACTAAAGGAGCATTGGTTTATTACTTACCATGGATGGAAGAACATTTTTTAAACAATCAACAACATGTTGCATCGCTAATGTGCCAGATAAATAACTATTTACAAACTCATGAGCTGATATCTTTTTACTTAGCTTGTTTAGAAGATAAAATAGATGAAATATTACAGCAAAATATTATGACTTACTTAACTAATCATCTTAAAGAGTTGACAAGTGAGGAACGTTTATTTTTATTAAAACAATTATCAATAGATAGTAAAGAATATCAATATATAATATTAAATCAATATATCGAAGATAATAAAATGGAAGAGGCAGTCAAGCTTTATGAGCAGGTATATATGAAATTACAGGATTATGATTTAAAAGATATTGAGATAGTATTATATAAATATACGGGTGATATATCTGCTTATCAAAAGTATGTTTTAAATTATTATAGAGATTCTCATAATATGGATGATTTGTCGTATCTTAAAGAATTAAAGGACATGTATGGAAAACAGTGGCAAACTGCACAATTTGTTATCATTGAAGAATTGCAGGATATAATGGGCCGTATACGTAACGATATTCTTTATGAGTTATCGTGTTATGAATATTTGGCATATCGCTACTTACTATCACCATCTAAAACAATGTCTTATCAATTGGCTGAATATATGAAAAATCATGATTTTCAAACTTATTTAATGATGTTAGAAAAAAATACATATACACTATCAATCATACTTATTTTATGAATATGAAAGAGTATGCAAAGAAATTGCTAATGAATTGATTCCTCAAACGACACCAGGGCAATATATGGAAGTGATTTATAATCTTATTAACTATTATTCAGAAAAATATTTATTAGTGCTTTTAGAAGGAGGAACTTATGCAAATGCATGAATATATAACAAATCCATTGTATCAACAATTGGCAACATACTTCTATGAGCAAAATAATATTGTGGATATTATAGAGGATAATAATGAAATTCTTGCAACACTTCAAGCTTTTGGCCAAATTCATCATTGTACATTGAAGTATGAAAATCATAAGCTTATTCATTATCAGTGTGATTGTGATAAGTGTGACACGCTTTCTCCATGCGGTCATATAGGAGCGATTATGTTGAAATTGGCGGATGATATATCATTACCTTATCATGACAATAAATTAGAACGTATGATTCATTATAAAGAAATTGAAGAAAAAAGAAAACGTGATGCCTATCTTAAACAACAATCTCAAATAACAGCAGATTTCATTGTAAAACAAAAAATTCTTTATCAACAAAACCTTTCTACCATTATTCAACAAACTCAATATGAATTAGAACCTGTATTTGATCATATGAGAATATCATATAAAATTGGTAATGAGAAGAAGTATGTGATTAGAAATATTACAACATTTCTTAATCAGATTAAAAATAAGGAAAATGTAAAGTATGGTAAAGCTTTAAGCTTTATTCATGATGAAAGTGCTTTTGATGAATTTGCTTGTAAACAGATTGAATTTTTAAAAACTGTTAATAATTATTTAAGAGATAATAGCTATTCAAAATATTATTTTTCATCGTTAGGTAAATCGATTGAATTAGAAGAAGGTATTATAGATGATTTTTTTGATCTTTATTATGGTTATGATTATCCAACCTTTCATTTAAATAAATATCAAAAGCGTATTCAAATCAATATGAAGGAAGATGAAATATATTATATTTTATCATTAGAAAAACTCGATTCATATATTTATGGTCAAAAATATCTTTATATTTATGATAATAATGAAACATTATCACGTATTGAAAGTGATCATCAAGGTATTCTTAAAAACCTTATACAAATATTAGTAAAAGGGGAATTATCTGTTAAAAAAGAAGAATATACAAGTTTTTCTAAATATGTTTTATCCAATATTGAAGACTATATAGATATCAATTTACCATTAGATATGATGATGAACGATTATCATACTATTCATCTATACGGAGATATTGATGACAATGAAAAAATAGTTTTACGTTTAGATTATCTTAATGATAATGGACATATTCAAGGCGGTTTTGATAAAGATTTTATGACCAATTATCAACAAGATATTGTAGAAACCTATATTAGTAATTATGGTGATATAGATTATAATAATCATTTAGCTTATTTGGATGAGAATAATGAAAGAACGTATTTATTTTTAAATGAAGGTTTAGAGTTTTTGTCAAATTTTGCTGATATTTATGTATCTCAGGATTTAAGGAAATTAGGTGATAAAGCTTATTATTCTATTCAAGTTGGGGTAAAAGTAGAAAGCCAGTTGTTGTCATTAGATATTGCTAGTGATCAAATTCCAGTAGATGAAATAGGTCACGTATTAGATTAATATCGTCGTAAAAAGAAGTTCTATCGTTTAAAAAATGGGCAATTACTTTATTTGAATTCACCACAATTAGACGAATTAAATGAATTGAAGGAAGATTACTATATTAGTCCTAAAGATTTGGACAATGGACATTTGTCTATGAATGCTTATCGTGCTTTTTCTCTTAATGAGGATAGTGAAAATTATCAGTATATCGAGATGAATCGACAACAATCTTTTAAAGATTTGATTGATAAATTTGATCATATTGATACTATAGAACATGTATTACCTGAGTGTTATCAAGATATTTTAAGAGATTATCAAAAGGATGGGGTAGCATGGATGCATTGTTTAAGAGATTGTGGATTTAATGGTATTTTAGCAGATGATATGGGGTTGGGTAAGACTTTACAAGTGATAGATTTATTAGAAAGTATTGATAGTGCATTACCAAGTATCGTTGTGTGTCCTTCATCACTCGTTTATAATTGGGAAAGTGAAGTCCATAAGTTTTCTAAGAAACTGCATGTAGGTTGTATTGTGAAAAGTCAGGATAATAGAAAACAAATGATTCAAGCTTATCAGGAATATGATTTATTGGTGACAAGTTATGATTATATGCGTCGTGATTATAAGTTGTATGAGGGAAAAACATTTGAATATGTGATTTTAGACGAAGCTCAATATATTAAAAATCAAAAAACACTTAATGCTAGAACCGTAAAAAAACTTCAATCAAATTCTCGTCTGGCTTTAACTGGTACACCTATAGAAAATTCATTAGCTGAATTATGGTCCATATTCGACTTTCTGATGCCTCAATATCTCTTTAATTATCATTATTTTGTAACGCATTATGAAAATGATATTGTAAAAAATCATGATAAAGAAAAGACAAAACAGCTTAAAAAATTGGTTTCGCCATTTATCTTAAGACGTAATAAAAAAGATGTATTACCAGAATTACCTGATAAAATTGAAAAAACACAACTTATTTCTTTTGATGATGAAGAATATAAAATATATTTGGCCAATCTTGCACAAGTGAATTCGGATTTGCAGGAAATACTTAATCAGGAAAAAGTTGATAATATAGCTATACTATCAATGCTTACAAAACTACGACAACTTTGCTGTGAACCACGTTTGGTCTATGAAAATATTCATACTCCTTCTTCTAAGCTAATGGCTTGTATGGAAATTATTGAAAATATTAAAGAAAGCAATCAGAAAATTTTACTTTTTTCAAGTTTTACATCAATGCTTGATTTGATAGCAGAACAATTAAATCTTAAAGGTATATCGTACTATATGTTAACTGGACAAACTTCTAAGGAAAAACGTAAAGATTTGGTTGATCGTTTTCAAAATGATTCAACGACTGTCTTTTTGATTTCTTTAAAAGCTGGGGGAACAGGATTGAATTTAACAGCTGCTCAAATGGTTATACATTATGACCCATGGTGGAATGTCTCGGCCCAAAATCAAGCAACTGATCGTGCTTATCGTATTGGTCAGACAAATAAAGTACAGGAAATCAAACTGGTAATGAAAGATTCGGTAGAAAAAAATTTTAGATTTACAAGAAAAGAAGAAAGAGCTTGCTGATGTTTTTGTGGAAAATAACGAAGGTGGCTTGGCAACGATGAGTAAGGATGATATTAGAAGTTTGTTTGAGATAAAGTAATTGTTTATGAGTATTGTAATCTTCATGGCTTATGACAAGGAGAAATGAATGTATTATGAATTATTATTATAAAACACCTATAAGTATCATAATTTTATTTGAAGAAGATAATCGTTTGGTTTATTGTTTGTTCGGACAAGTGTTTATAGATGGTAATTATCACAATCAGATTATTTAATAAAAGCCTATCAGCAATTACAAGAGTATTTTAATGGTGTAAGACAAGAGTTCGAATTGGATTATTTGATTCAAGGAACTCCTTTCCAATAAAAAGTTTATCGTGCTTTGCTTGATATACCTTATGGGCAAACAATCTCCTATAAACAATTGAGTATGGATATAGGTTCACCTAAAGCTTATCGAGCAGTAATCATAATCTAGTAGGGTATGCTGGCGGTTTAGGAATTAAAAAGTTTTTGTTAGAATTAGAAAATGCTTCAATTTGAAGCATTTACTTTTTCTTTGTATGATTTAGTTTTTTTATATTGGAAGTACGACCATGTTTAAGGATTCGACGATAATTTGAAGCTAGGGCTTGTTCATATTTGGATGTTAATTCTGGTGTATAAAATATTTCATCTTTGATTTGATCAGGTAAGTATTGGATATATTCCCAAAGATCAGAACGATTATAGTCATATTTTTCATCATCAGTTAAACCTACAGGTGTTAACCTTAAGTATTCAGGTGTACTGTATGGATGCTTATTTAAAGAAGATAAAGCGTTATCTATAGCACTTTCAGAAGATTTGGATTTAGTCGTCTGGTAAAATGTCAAGAAGAAATTTAAAAGATTTTTAAATAAATT
>JAJQDJ010000011.1 GCA_021202205.1 Erysipelotrichaceae bacterium | reverse complement strand
TTGCGCTATTTTCACTAATTAATTATTGAAATTGAAGTGCGAAACTTGAGTTACTTAAAATAGCATTACCAATGGCTTTACAATATTCGATTACAGCTGTAGGTACAGTTATCTTACAAACAGCTGTCAATTCTTTAGGTTCTGATAAAGTCGCTGCGATAGCTGCAGGGCAAAAACTCCAAATGTTTTTTACCCAGCCGATGGATATGTTAGGTGCTACGATGGCAACGTTTTGTGGACAAAATTTAGGTGCTAAAAAGTATGATCGTATTTATAAAGGTATAAAAGAATCTATGATTATAGTTGTTATATATGGTATACTTGCATTTATATTCATGTATTTCTGTGGTAAGTATTTAGCATTATTATTTGTAGATAGTAGTGAAACAGCTATTATTGCTGATACACAAAGTTTCTTAGTGATTAATAGTATTTTTTATTTTGTATTGGGTATCTTGTTTGTATCTAGAAACACCATTCAAGGATTAGGGAAATCAGCCTTAACGATGTTTGCTGGCGGGGCAGAGTTAATAGCTAGAAGTGTTGTAGCCTTGGTATTCGTCAATTATTGGGGATTCAATGCTATTCTTTCTGCTAATCCAATAGCTTGGCTTGCCGCTGATATTATACTGATACAAACATTATTATTGATGATTAGAAATATTAAAAAAGAAAGTTTAGAGGCACAGCTATGAGTTATCGTATTGGGGAACTTGCAAAGATGCTCAATATTTCATCTGAAATGATACGTTATTACGAAAAGAATGGAGTTATCCATCCTCAAAGAGACAAAAGTAATAATTATCGAATTTATACAATGATGGATGTCTTTACATTAACAGAAGCTATACAATTAAAATCATTTGAAATTAATATTAAAGATATTGATAACATGAAATCCCATGATTATACCCAAAATCTCATCACTTATTTATCTCAATACAAAGATAATCTTGTTAATCAATTGAACTATTATCAATTATTGATTGAAAGAATTGATGAACTTATTGACCGCAACACAACAACTTATATAAACATCAATAATTATTGGATAAAAAATATACCATCTTATGATAATTATTTTTTGCTTCAATCAAAAGGTAATACATATCATAAAATAAAAAATCAAGAACATGTCATTCAAAGCATTTATAATGATAAAAATATTCCTTTTGTAGATTCAATCATTGAATTTAATAATGATTTTAATAATTGGTATTTTGTCTCTGACAAAAAATATACACATGTTCTAACTTTACCTAATGAAGCTAAAGAAAGTAGCTGTACTTCATTATGCTTATGTAGTATTATCGATATGGGAGATATTGGTTATTTTAACAATGACTGTATAAAACCATTACAAGAATATGCTTTAAAACAAACAGGTAAAATAACTGGTTTACTTTCTTCAAGAGGGACAGATAAAGAACAATACCATCGTTATATGGAATTACGCATGCCTATTCAAAAACTCTAAAATCATTTTAGAGTTTTTATTATATCAAAAGTAAATCATTTTTCATTATTCATAAAAAACATAGAATTTTTCTATGTTTATAACGTGAAAATAATCACTTGACCTTCAAATGATTTGATAGCATATACTTAAATCATAGGAGGAAAAGAAAATGTATATGTCTTTATTTGAACCTAAACGAATTGGAAATTGTGAAATTCCTAATCGCTTAGTTGTCCCTGCAATGGTTAGTCAAACATGCACTGATGATGGCTTTGTAACAGATCGTTATATTAAATATCATGAAGAAAAAGCCAAAGGTGGATGGGGTTTAATTATTACTGAAGATTATGGTGTAACGAAAGATGGTAGAGGTTACGATCATATCCCAGGTTTTTGGAAAGATGAGCAAATCGAAGGAAATAAAAAATTAACAGAAACAGTCCATAAACATGGATCAAAGATTTTCTGTCAAATTTATTATGCTGGTAAACAAAAGATGTTTAATGTACCTGGAGAAGTATTAGCTCCTAGTGCTATCAAAGACCCAGCAGCTATGTCAAAACCAAGAGAAATGACTGTAGAAGAAATTCATGAAGTTGTAAAAGCTTTTGGTGACGCTGCTAAACGTGCTAAGTTATCTGGATTTGATGGCGTTGAGATTCATGCAGCACATGGTTATTTAATTGCACAATTTTTATCAGGATTTGTGAATAAGAGAAATGATGAATATGGAGGATGTTTTGATAATCGTGTGAGAATCTTAGATGAAATATATCACTCTATTAGAGAAAATGTTGGTTATGATTTTCCTGTTATTGTACGTATGTCTGTGAATGAATATGTAACTGGTGGTAGAACAGAAGCTGAATCTTATGAACTTGCTAGACATTTGGATGAATTAGGCATTGATGCTATTAATGTTTCTAATGGTGTTTATGCTTCTTCACCTAACCATGAAGTTATTTCTTCTACGTATGCTGACAACGCTTTAAATATGGATACATGTGAACAGATTAAGAAACTTGTTTCTTGTCCAGTTTTATTAGCTAATAAAATTAATGATCCTAAAATGGCTGATACACTCATTAAAATGGGTAAAGCTGATTTTATTGATATGGGTAGAGGTTCTATAGCAGATCCTTATTTACCAAAGAAAACTAAAGAAGGTAAATTTGATGAAATCAATTATTGTATTGGATGTTTCCAAGGATGCGTTTTAGGTATTTTCTCCCCAGGAGGAATGACTTGTTTAGTCAATCCTCAAGTTACAAGAGAATATAAGGATAGTATTGTAAAAACTAATAATCCTAAAAATGTTATGATTGTTGGATCAGGGCCTGCCGGTTTAATGGCTGCTAGAACAGCTGCACAAGAAGGTCATCATGTAACTGTTTATGAAAAAGATAGTCATTTGGGTGGAGCATTTAGAAGTGCTGCTTATCTTATGGGTAAAGGTGTATTATCAACTGTTATTTCTTCATATCGTCAACAATGTATCAATTTGAATGTTAATTTCAAAATGAATAGCGAAGTGAATGAAGAATTGATTAAAGAAGTTAATCCTGATGCTATTATATTAGCCACAGGTTCACTTCCATTAATGCCTAATATTTCTGGTATTGATAATCAAAATGTTTTTACTGCTGAAGATGTTTTATATGGTAATGTAGATTTACCAGAAGGTGACGTTGTTGTATGTGGTGGTGGAGAAGTAGGTTGTGAAACTGCAGAATTTATTGCTCAAACACATCATAAAGTAACAGTTGTAGAAATGAAACCAGCTGTTTTAACTGAAATGATTGGTACCAACAATTTAGGTGGTTTTATGCAAAGACTTCAACAGCAACAAATTCAAATAATTACCAATGCGACAGTCACTTCTATCAATGAAAAGAGTGTTAGTCATAAAGATATTAATGGAAATATTGTTGATATTCCTACAACAACAGTCATTTCAGCATTTGGTTACAAAGCTTATAATCCTTTAGAAGAGATTGCTAAAAAATATTGTGATGAAGTCTATGTTGCTGGTAGTGCTGTTAAAGCTGGTAATGCTTTAGTGGCTACTAAAGAAGGTTTTGAAGTTGCATTGAAGTTATAAAATATACTATTTATTACTAATTTCCTATTTTTTGTATATTTTATATAAATAAGATCCACATTTGTGGATCTTTTTATAATAGAAAAAAGAAGAAATTTCTTTCTTCTTAAGCTCTTATATCTTTTGATGGTACACTACCATCATTTTTTAATCCTGAAAATTTACTAAACTGCTTATTAAAAACAAAATGAATATCTGCTAAAGCACCATTACGATGCTTAGCAACAATCAAATCAGTTAATCCCTGAGTTTCCTCTTCTTTAGAAGGATCCTGATAATCAGTACGATGAATAAATGCTACAATATCTGCATCCTGTTCTATCGCGCCAGATTCTCTTAAATCTGATAAAACAGGTCGTTTGCTTTCTCTTTTTTCAATTGAACGAGATAACTGACTCAATGCAATCACTGGTACTTCTAATTCCCTAGCAATCATTTTTAATTGCCTTGAAATATCTGATACTTCCTGTTGCCTTGATTCTCGACTATTACCGCTGCCAGAAATCAGCTGCAAATAATCAATTACAACTAATTTTAAGCCATGATCTCTTTTAAGTCTACGACATTTTGCAGCTATTTCCCCTACACGTATACCAGGTGAATCATCCACATATAAATTACATTTTGCAACCTTGTCAGCTGCAGCATAATACTTTTCACTATTTTCTTTTAGAATACTTCCTGATCTTAAAGAGGATGCATTCAAGCTACCTGCCATACATATAATACGTTGTATCAATTGCTCAGAAGGCATTTCCAATGAAAAAACAGCCACTGCCTCATCTGACTTCTGAGATACATTATAGGCAATATTCAAGGCAAATGCTGTTTTACCCACAGAAGGTCTAGCAGCAATAATAATCAAATCACCTTTTTGAAATCCTGATGTCAAATTATCCAAATCACTATAACCTGTTTTTACACCTGTAATATGATTATCAGCTTGTTGCAATATGACCAATCTATCAGTAACATTACGTACAACTGTACTAACATCCTGAAATTCTCCTGCATTTCTATCTCTTGTAACACCTAAAAAATCTTTTTCTACTTCATCAATAAAATCATTGATATTATCTATTTCCCCATAAGATTTTTCTACAATATCTGTTGATTCCTGTATCAATCTTCTAAGCAATGCTTTTTCATGCAATGTCTTTAAATAATAGTCACTATGAGCAGTCGTTGGTACCGATTCGCTTAATTGTAACAAATATTCTACACCACCGACTTTATCCAACAACTTCTTATCCATCAAATAAGAAGTCAAAGTTGTTACATCAACAGGATTATGTTGATTGTTGATAGCTTGCATAGCCTCAAATAGTATGCGATGGCTATCTAAATAGAAATCGTCTTTTGTAGCTGATGATAAAATTGTTTGACATATAGTACCTGATAACAACATCGATCCCAATAATGAACGTTCTGCTTCCATATCATGAGGATATTCTTTAGCCATCCCTATACCTCCCTATTTTTCTGTTGTATGAACTCTAATTGTTGCAATAACACCTTTGTATAATTCTACTTTTAAATTCGTATAACCTAATGATTGAATACGAAAAGCATCAATGAATTTTCTTTTATCAACTTTAATATTATATTCTTTTAATAATTTTTCACAAATATTCTTAGTAGAAATACTACCAAAAGTCTTTCCATCTTTACCTGAAGATAATTGAAATTCTAGTACAATATTTTCTAGTGTTTTCTTTAATTCTTCAGCATCAATCTTTTTTTGTTTTTCAATTTTGATTTGTTCCTGTTTCTCTTTATCTACGATATCTTTACCATGTTCAGTTGCTAAAACAGCTAATTTATTCTTAATTAAATAATTTTGCCCATAACCATCTGCAACTTTAACAATCTCACCTTTTTTACCAACTTTATTTACATCTTTTAATAATATAACTTTCATTCTATCCACCTCATGCTAAATAAGGTAGTGTCAAAGCTTGTTATAATATATGGGCTTTTCACTACCTGTTCCTT
>JAJQDJ010000145.1 GCA_021202205.1 Erysipelotrichaceae bacterium | reverse complement strand
ACCCGTAAAGTCATTAACATATAATTTCTTAAAAATAAACTTAATGACATTGATTTGGATACATTTTTTTTAATAAAGTAGATTTACCAGTTTGACGGGCACCTGTTACTAATATTGCTTTAAACATCTTTGAAATTTTAATAATAGTTTTTTCAACGCTTCTATTAATATATGCCATTTTATTATCTCCTTTATAACTAATAAGGAATCATATTCCTTATTAGTCATATTATAACATATTTTATAAAATATACATATATTTTGAATAAATTTTATTTTTTATATTATATATTTAATCTTATTATATTTAAATATTCACTCATATTTATTTATTAAAACCTATTTTTTTTACGAAATATGCAAATAATTTATCTGACTAATTAGGAATTAAATTCCTAATTAGTCAGATTTTATATTATTATCTTACATAAAAAAGTGATTCACATGAATCACTTTTACTCTTCTATTGGTTCTTCAACATTTTTAGCTACAACTTCTACATTAGATACAATTGAACCTTCAGCTACTCTTATAAGTCTTACACCAATAGTAGCACGACCAGCAACTTTAACTTGTTCCATAGGTATTCTTATTACAACACCATCACTAGTCATAATCATAAGATCTTCATTACCATTAACAGCTTTAATAGCTACCAAATTACCTGTCTTTTCTGTTGTATTAATAGCTTTAACACCTTGACTACCACGATGTGATAATCTAAATTGATCAATTGGTGACATTTTTCCATAACCATATTCAGATATTGTCATAATATTAGATCCTTCATAATTAGTTGTTACACCAATAACTTCATCATCATTAACTTTCATACCTCTTACACCAGTAGAAATTCTACCCATAGATCGAACATCAGAAGCTTTAAATCTCACAACTTTACCATGTGATGATGCTAAGAATATTTCATCATTATCAGAGCATATCTTAACATCGACAAGTTCATCATCTTCATTGAGTTTTAAAGCATATTTTCCTGATTTAGATATACGTCTGTATTCATCAATGTTAGTTTTCTTAACAATACCTTTCTTAGTTACAAAAATGAGATATAATTCATCATTTTCTAAATTTTCTCTAACTTTAGAATTATCAATTGGTATCATAGCTTTAACATATTCATGTTTATCAATATTCAACAGATTAATAACTGGTAATCCTTTAGCAGTTCTACCATACTCAGGTACATTATATCCTTTTAATCTATATACTCTACCTAAATTTGTAAAGAATAATAAATCATCATGTGTAGACATAGATATCATAGAATATACCAAATCATCTTCATTAGTTGTCATACCAATAATACCTCTACCACCTCTATTTTGAGATTTATAAGTATCGACTGGTAAACGTTTGATATAACCATTCGTTGTTAAAGATATAATAACATCTTCAACTGGAATAAGATCTTCATCTTCTATATCAAAGGCACCTTGAATAATTTCAGTTTTTCTTTCATCTGCATATTTATTCTTAATTTCTAATAATTCTTCTTCAATAATTTGTAAAATACTTTCTTCATGAGCTAAGATATCTTTTAGATCAGCAATTGTTTCTAATAAACTATTCAATTCATTTTCAATCTTTTCTCTTTCCAAACCAGCTAAACGTTGAAGTTGCATTTCTCTTATAGCTTTGGCTTGTCGTTTAGACATATCAAATTCATCCATTAATCTTTGTTGAATTATTTCTGTTGTACGAGAAGAACGAATTAAAGCAATAATAGCATCAATTTGATCTATAGCTCTTTTTAAACCTTCTAAAATATGTGCTCTATCTTCTGCTTTCTTTAAATCATATTTGACTCTTCTACTTATAACTTCTTCTTGATGTTGTAAATAATATTGAATCATTTCTTTAAGTGATAATGTTTTTGGTTCATTATTCACTAAAGCAATTGAATTAACACCAAAAGTTGTTTGAAATGCTGTTAATTTATATAATTGATTTAAAATAACTTCAGGTTGAACATCTTTTCTTAATTCTATAACAATTCTAATACCTTCTCTATTAGATTCATCATTAACTGCTGTAATACCATCAATATGCTTTTCCTTTACATGTTCAGCTATCTTTTGAATAAGTCTAGCTTTATTCACCATATATGGTATTTCAGTAGCAACTATAGCTTTTTTTCCACCATGAATATCTTCAATATGAGTTTTCGCACGCATAACAATTAAACCATTACCTGTTTCATAAGCTTTCTTAATAGCTGATTTACCTAATATATATGCACCTGTAGGAAAATCTGGACCTTGAATATAATTATCCATGAGTTCCATAACAGTAATATCAGGATTATGAGCAACTGCAATAACAGCATCAATAACTTCACCTAAATTATGTGGTGGAATATTAGTAGCCATACCAACAGCAATACCAGTTGTACCATTAATGAGTAAATTAGGAATACGTGAAGGTAAAACTTCTGGTTCTCTTTCTTCACCATCATAATTAGGTATAAAATTAACTGTATCTTTATTAATATCTCTTACCAATTCCATAGAAATCTTTGACATTCTCGCTTCAGTATAACGTTGTGCAGCAGCACCATCACCATCAATAGAACCAAAGTTTCCATGACCATCTACTAACATATAACGATAACTAAAATCCTGTGCCATTCTAACTAATGCATCATAGATAGATGTATCTCCATGAGGATGATATTTACCCATAACTTCCCCAACAATACGAGCTGACTTCTTATAAGGTTTATCACTATGACATCCTAATTCATTCATACCATATACAATTCTTCTTTGTACAGGTTTTAACCCGTCTCTTACATCAGGTAAAGCTCTTTGAACAATAACTGACATAGCATAATTAATAAAAGATTGTTTCATTTCAGATGTCAGTGTTCTTTTTTTAATTCCTCTTTCTTCCATGCCTTACCTCCTATAAATCTAACTCTGCTTCAGTTGCATGTTCCTGTATAAATTCGCGTCTAGGTTCTACTTTTTCACCCATCAACATGTCAAACATTGTATCTGCTTGAATGGCATCATCTAAATCAATTTGCCATAACACTCTGTTTTCAGGATTCATTGTTGTATCCCATAATTGATCAGCATTCATTTCTCCTAAACCTTTATATCTTTGTAAACTAATCTTCGCATTGGCACCTAATTCATCACGTTTCTTTGCTAATTCTTCATCAGAATATAAATAATATTCTTCTTTACCATGTTTTAATAAATAAAGTGGAGGTTGTGCTGCATAAACATAACCCTGTTCTATTAAAGGTCGCAAGAAACGATATAAGAATGTCAACATCAATATTCTAATATGTCCTCCATCAACATCAGCATCGGTCATAATAACAATCTTATGATATCTTAATTTACTAATATCAAATTCTTCTCCAATACCAGTACCAAATGCTGTAATCATTGAACGAATCTCTTCATTTGATAAAATACGATCCAATCTTGCTTTTTCAACATTTAATATTTTACCTCTTAAAGGTAAAATAGCTTGAGTTCTTCGATTTCTACCACTTTTAGCACTACCACCAGCAGAATCTCCCTCGACAATAAAAACTTCACATTCACTAGGATCTCTAGATTGACAATCAGCTAATTTACCAGGTAAATTAATAGAATCCAAGGCTGATTGTCTTCTTGTTGTTTCTCTTGCTTTTTTAGCAGCTAATCTAGCATGTGATGCAAGTATTGCTTTATTAATAATAATTTGTGCTGTATTAGGATTTTCTAGTAAGAATTTTTCTAAGGCATCACTGACAACTTTATTCGTAATTCTTCTTACTTCAGAGTTTCCTAATTTTGTTTTTGTCTGTCCTTCATATTGAGGATCAGGATGCTTAACTGAAATAATCGCTGTTAATCCTTCACGACAATCATCACCAGTTAATGTTTCATCATCCTTTTTTATAAAATTATTATTTTTTGCATATTTATTAAGTACTCTTGTAAGCGCCATTCTAAAGCCTTCTTCATGAGTTCCACCTTCATGGGTATTGATATTATTACAAAATGAATAAATATTGGCTTGAAATCCATCATTATATTGCATACTCATTTCTACAGTAATATCTTCAATTGCATCTTCAACATATATAATTTCTTCATGTATAGCTGTTTTATTCTTATTTAAATAAGCTACATATTCTTTAATACCACCTTCATAGTGATATTCATGAGATTTTACTTTTTCTAAACGATGATCTTCTAAAATAATCTTTAAACCTTTATTCAAAAAAGCTAATTCTCTTATTCTTTGTTTTAAAGTATCATAATCATAAGTTGTAGTTTCTGTAAAAATCAATGGATCTGCTTTAAATCTAACAGTTGTACCATTATCATCACAATCACCAATTGTTTGAAGTTCACCAACTGCATGACCACCATTTTCAAATTTTTGATAATAAATATGACCATCTCTATGAACTTCAACTTCTAACCATTCACTTAATGCATTAACAACACTTGCACCAACGCCATGAAGACCACCAGATACTTTGTATCCTCCACCGCCAAACTTACCACCAGCGTGTAATACAGTAAATATGGTTTCAATCGTACTTTTCCCTGTTTTAGGATGAATACCAGTAGGCATACCACGCCCATTATCTATAACTTTAACAATGTCATCTTTTTCTAAAATAACTTTAATGACACTACAATAACCTGCTAAAGCTTCATCAATAGAATTATCCACAATTTCCCAAACCAAATGATGCAAACCTCTTGAAGAAGTTGTCCCAATATACATACCTGGTCTTTTTCTTACTGCTTCTAGTCCTTCTAAAACCTGAATATCATCATCATTATAACTATGTTGAACTTTTTCTATTTCTTCCATAATATTCTCCTTTCACACAACCATTTTCAATTTCTATTTTTTTAGCATCATCTATAACCAAATGATGAATACCATCTATATTTGTTGAAGTTAAAAATGTTTGAACTTTACCTTGAATGAGATTCAATAATTTCGTTTTCCTAATATCATCTAATTCACTCAATACATCATCTAATAATAATACTGGATATTCTCCTATTTCTTTTTTTATAAGTTCTAATAAACCTATTTTAATAGCTAAAACAATTGATCTTTGTTGTCCTTGAGAAGCATAAATACTTGCATCTTTATCATCAAGTTTCATAATCATATCATCTTTATGAATACCATGATTAGTAGATTTAAATAATATATCTTTATTATAATCTTTTTCATATTGTTGCATTATACATTCATAAGACATATCTTTATAATGAGTTTTATATTCTAAAGATAGTGTTTAATGATGTAAAGCTATATAATCATACATTGTCTTAGATATATCATTTAATAATTCTATAAATTCGTATCTTTTTTTTATTAAATCTACTTGAATATGAGCCATCTGTTCAGATAATACTTCTAAGTATTCATCTTTTTGTTGATGTTTTACATTTAATAGTTTTAAATATTTATTTCTTTCTTTAAGAAGATTATGATAATTGTTTAAATTATACATATAAATTTGTGATATTTTAGATATTTCGGTATCTATAAGTCTTCTTCTTAATTTTGGACTACCTT
>JAJQDJ010000050.1 GCA_021202205.1 Erysipelotrichaceae bacterium | reverse complement strand
CCATATAGCATACCATACCTTATTGGATGTCCCACCTCGCTATTTGACGCATACAAAGAAAGGTTCAAAGATTGTTATGGTCATGATAATGACATTGTCTATGCTGTTTAGCAGTTCATCTATTGTAAAGGATGCCAATGCTGCAACTATTACCTACATGGAAGAAAGAAAAACAACTTGGATTCAAAACAAGGCTATTACTTCAAAAACAGGCAAGTATCATTCGTCACTTGATTATTTTTTAGTTATGATGACAAGTGAATGGACTAGTTCGGGAAATTATCTTTACTGTATTGAGTTTGGTGAAAGTCTTCCAGATAATACAACAATGTCTTCTACCACATCTGCAAGTACATTGTTTAAGGGTACAAGTGTTGGTGGTACCACAGCTGATGAAAAGATGGAACTTGTAAGCCTTATTGCAGGAAGAAGCAATATTCCTACTGAATATGAAGCTAATCAATCCATGGGTGTAAAAGAAAAGATAAGATATTTAGTTGGAAGAACACTTATATGGGAAGTCACTTAAGGCGAAAGAGATGCCGATTTTAATTTAGCTTCAAGTGATGGAACATGGACACATGTAAAGGATATGTGGACATTCTCAAGCTATACCAATGACAGTGGATATACCTATACTGCTTCAGAGTTAAAGGAATATTTTAATGAAATCTATGATGAATGGGTTGAACAAATCCAAAATGAAATCAAGATTAAAAACAATATCCCTAGCTTTACTTCTACAAGCATGTCTTCAGCTGACACTGTAGAATTAAAATATGATTCAAGTACAGGAACATATTCAACAACTTTAACAGACAGTAATAGTGTTCTTAGCTTAAATGATGGTGATATTGAATATTCCAACTCTTCAGTAAGTGCATCTAGATCAGGAAGCAAACTCACTATTACATTTACTTCTGCTATAGATAAAGATAATCCTGCTACCATTACATTCAATGCTGATAGAACTATAGAAAAAGGCTCAATTCTTGGATATGTAGCTGGCAATTATCAGAAGGTTATTTCCATTGGTTCCCCTTCATCTACAAGCAGAACTGCTTATCTAAAAGTGTATACTGAAGAACTTGTTTCATTACAGATTGCCAAGATGGATAGCAATGGCAATTATGTGGCTGATACAACTTTCAAGATTTCCTATAATGCTGATATGAGTGATTCAATAGGAACTTATACAACAGGTAGTGACGGTACAGTAACCATTGATAATCTCTATACTGGAACAATCTATGTTCAGGAAATTAGTGTGCCTGAAAATCTTATTCTTGATTCCAATATTTATTCAGTAGATATTACTGGTAATGAAACAGTAACATATACAGCAACCAATGATATCAAACAGGGATATATTCAGGTAACAAAATATGATTCAAAGACTGGAGAAATCGTTAAACAGTCTGGTGTTGAGTTTGAAATATTAAGTGGTGATACAGTTGTAGAAACAATTGTTACAGATGATTCTGGAGTTGCGACATCTGGATTATTGGATTATGGAACATATATCATTCGTGAATCAAAGAATCCAGAAAATTATGTCATTGCAACAACAACTGAAAGCCAGTCAGTCACTGAAGATGGAAAAATTTATGGCATTTCAATTTATAATGAACCAGTAGTTGGTTCTATTTCTTTAACAAAGGAAGACAGTGAAACAGAAACTAATGCACAAGGTGATGCAACACTTGTTGGTGCAACTTATGTATTAAAAGCTGCTGAAGATATTCTTGAACCTGCAACAGGTGAGATATTATATTCTAAAGGTGAAACTATCTCTGTTAAAACATCAGGTAACTCTACATGGGGCGATACTGGTGAAAAGAAAACTGATGATAATGCAGAAATCTCATGGTCAAATCTTCCTATGGGAAAATATGTCATTGAAGAAACAATAGCTTCAGAAGGTTATTTATTAGCTGATGATATCAATGTTACTTTGACACCAGAGAATAATACAGTTTCTACTGTTTCTCAATCAGTTATTTCTGAAGAGGATGTTATCAAGGGAAAACTTCAAATATCAAAGATTGGCTCTGATGGTTCATCAGGCGTTCAGGATGGACTTGAAGGTGTTGAATTTACAATTAAGCTTTACAGTGAAGTTCAAAGTATTGGATGGGATGAAGCTACAACATATGATGTTTTAACTACAGATTCTACTGGACGAGCTACTTCAATTGATTTACCTTATGGTGTCTATCTAGTCAAGGAAACATATACACCTGAAAACTATTATGCAGGTGGTGATTTCTTTGTAACGATAAATGAAGACGCAGAAATTGAATATCGTGTTGTCAACAATGCACCTATTAAAGCTTGGATTAATCTAGTCAAGACTGATGAAGACGGCAATGAAATAACATTATCCAATGCAACATTTAAATTGAAAGATTCTGATGGTAATTATGTATCTCAAAAATCAGGATGGACATATATTGATATATGGACAACTGATGAAGATGGTATTGCTTATTTAAGCAATATGGTTGAAACAGGAACCTACTATGTTGAAGAGATTACATCACCTGATGGTTTCTTATTAGCTGATGAAGTTAAGGTAGAAATTACTTCTTCAAGTGAAGCAATTACATTTGATGAAGATAATGATCCAGTTATTATAGTAACTATTGTTGATGAAAAGCCAACAGGTACAATTATCCTAAACAAGTCAACTGAAAATGCTGAAGATATTGTCAATAAGGGTATCAAGTTCCAGTTAACTGCCAACAGTAATATTATTGATCCTACTGATGGTTCAGTGATTTATTCTAAAGGTGAGATTGTGACAATTGATAATGAGGATGGCATCTATGAAATCAATGAAAACGGATATTTACAGATTACTGGATTGCCTTTAGGTAGCGAAGGTGCATCTTATTTATTGACAGAAGTAGAAACACAGGATGGATATGTTTTGTTGGAAGAACCAATCAAATATGATTTTACAATTCAGAATAACACAACCAAGGTTTATGAAGTGATTAAATCAGCTGAAAACAAATTAACTGAAACTTATTTCAGCAAGACTGATGTTGATGGTGAAGATGTAGAAGGTGCACAAATGGTATTGACTGACAATACAGCTGATACAGTCATTGATGAATGGACTTCTACAACTGAAGAACATCTCGTTAAGGGATTGATCTATGGTCATGAATATACATTAAGTGAAACAACAGCACCTGATGGATATGTATTATCAACTGATATTACATTTATTTATTCAACTGAAATTGAAAAAGTAACAATGACAGTTAAGCAAGTATTAATTACTAAAGCAGATGTTGGTGGACAAGAAGTAGAAGGTGCAACTATTCAGGTTATTGATGAAGATGGAAATATCATTGATGAATGGACTTCAACAAAAGAATCACACCCTATCAGTGGATTAGAAGAAGGCAAGACTTATACACTTCATGAGGAAACTGCTCCTAATGGCTATTATGTAGCTACTGATATTGAATTTACTGTTTCAGGTGATAAAGTCAATGAATATCATACAATTGTAGATGAAAAGATTTTGACTAATATTGAAGTTGTCAAGATTGATTCATCAACTAAAAAAGTTATCACAGGATTAGACTTTGTATTCACATTATATGCTGACGAAAAATGTACTAAGGAAATTATCACAGTTAACGCCAATACCGAAAATGGAACAGTAACATTTGAAGATCTGGAATATGGGACATATTATATTCGTGAAACTCAGACCCCTAAGGGATATCAGTTATCTGATGAAGTTATTAAGGTAGTAGTGGATGATAACCTTGAAAATGTGGATAATGTTTATTCACTAGACTATAATAATGCTCCTACCCCTACAGTAGTTGTCAAGACTGGCGATGCTTCTAATATTGCATTGTATGCAGCAGGATTGCTTGCTTCAGCAGCTGTTATTGGCATTGTAAGACATAAGGGAAAGAAAAAGAATGAAGGCAATGATGGCGAATAAGCTTTGGCCATTTACTGCATCATTATTGATTCTTTGTGCTGTTATAGTCATTCGTTTTTATGTGATTAAATTAAGATTAAAGAATAGTATGTTATAGATTTGAAGAGGATGTTTTTGTATGAAAATATCCTCTTTTTATGCTTGAAAATAAGAATATGGAGGAACTGCTTATATGAATTTACATGAAAAGAGAGAAATGAAGCGTGATATAAGAAAGCTTGTGGATGATAATTTTGAATGGGCTGATATCAAGTTCGTGCTAATCAAGCCTGAAAAAGAAAGATATGATTACATCATAGGTGTTTCGGCTTTTGAGGGTGAATATATTTTTATGCCGTATCATAAAACTTCTATCATTGCTGAAGACAGTATCCAGTACAAAAGAAAATATCGAGAACTGTTTGATGAATGTATTGAAGGACATGTCCTGTTAATGCTTGAAAAAGGATATACAGTATTTAGCATGGATATTTATTTCCATTATCAGATGTGGGATTTCATTGATTATTTCAATAATGAAGTCTTTGAAATCCCTTTAGGGCTGAACACTTACTTAGACTATTGCAAGAATAATGGCATAACAAAAAATCTTATTGAAAATGAAACTTTTGAAATGGTGGATGATATTATAACTGATTATCTTGAGAATGTTATTGATAACTATAATATTGCACTTTCAGAAACTGTAGGGAATAAAAGAACAGTATTGGGGTATAAATGGAGCTTAAATCTTTGTAACCATGAAGTAGAGCTCATTTATAGAGTCATGACAATAGATTTAAGTACTTCACAGATTATATCAGAGAATTATCATGATAAGATTGATAATGCCTATAAAGATTATCTTAGTCGATTCTTTAATGATAGTCTTATTTATTATAGCAGTCTTGATAATAAGAATAGAGTACTGGTGAAACAGCTTAAAAAAAGACTTGAAGGAAAGGATGATTGCAATGGCTGATAACTATTATCTAAAGGCAAAGGCACTCATCCTTGAAGAAGGAATCACCAATGATATGGCAAGTGTGCTGGCTAATAAAAATGATATGATTACAGGACTGGTTAATGATTATGATTCAACTATTTATATTGATTCAAAGGGCAATGAAATAAATGATGATATGAACCTTTTTGATTATATAGAGAAAGGATATTCCATTGCATTTATGAGCATTGATGAACATGTCAGAAACTGGAAATCAATTGAAAAGCATTCAGCTTTTCTTAAAAATAGAGACAGTGTCTATTCCTATATGCTTTACTGCAAGAATAATGGTATCAATAGCGATACCATTTTTAATTTGAGTGGTGAAAAGATAAATGATATCATGTAATACTATAAGGAATTCAATGCAGGTTTTGAAATTATTGCAGAGAACTCATGTGGAAATGAAACTGTTGTACTTGGAAGAAAGAATATAACACGTGTTGAAGATGTAACATGGGAAACTGTTTCATCAAGAACTGGTGGATATACTCTAGGACATTATTTTAGTGATTATAACAGTGCCTTTAAGGACTTTCGCAAAAGAAGCTTTGATCTGATGGATAAGCATCTTGATGCTATTGATTCCATTAAAAGCTATGAGATAAAACGACTGCCTAGATAGAGGTAGAGTCAAAAGTTTATGAAAAACTATGAAAAATTAAAAATATGTGCTAT
>JAJQDJ010000223.1 GCA_021202205.1 Erysipelotrichaceae bacterium | reverse complement strand
ATGATTTGGATTGCGCGAATTGTGCGCAAAAAGTTGAAGATATGCTTAATAAGAGAGGTGATATAGATGAATGTACAATCAATTTTGCTAGTGGTCTTATGTTTGTTGGTGCAAAGCATGAAATTGATATTCATGAATTAGAAAAAGCTATTCAGAATATAGAACTAGAGGTTACTTTGTCTAAAAAAGAAATACATCAACATGAACATCATAACCATGAACATAATCATCTGCATTTTACTTATGAAATCCATGATTTGGATTGTGCGAATTGTGCACAAAAAGTTGAAGATATGCTTAATAAGAGAGATGATATAGATGAATGTACAATCAATTTTGCTAGTGGTCTTATGTTTGTTGGATCAAAGAATGAAATTGATATTCATGAATTAGAAAAAGCTATTCAAAAGATGGAACCAGAGGTTACTTTGTCTAAAAAAGAAATACATCAAATAGATAATGAACGTGATTTAAGAAATTTAAATGGCAAAGGAACTGTTGCTTATCATATCGCAGGGTTGGATTGTGCCAATTGTGCGTTGAAAGTTGAAGATGCTATTAAAAAAATGCCACAGGTTAAAGATGCTGTTTTAAATTTTACAACTGAAACTTTACAAGTTCAACCTCAAGGTGCAGTTATTGAGGAAGAATTATTTCAATCTTTACAAGAAACTATTGATTCAATAGAAGATGGTGTCACTTTATCTTACAAGGATGGCAGTCATCATATTGAAAAACCAAGCCTTTTTGATATTAAGAAAAATTGGAATATACTCGTTGGCGTTATATTATATGTTGTGAGTATTATCTTTAGTAGATATGATGTATCTATTGCTGGATTTTTAATATCTTATTTATTAATAGGATATACTGTATTGTTTAAAGCTTTTAAGAATATCAGTAGAGGTGAAGTTTTTGACGAAAATTTCTTAATGGTTGTAGCAACCATTGGTGCCTTTGCTATAGGTGAGTATGTTGAGGCAGTTGCAGTTATGTTGTTTTATGGAATAGGCGAGATATTCCAGGCTTATGCGGTGAATAAGACTAGAAATTCTATTTCAAGTTTGATGGATATAAAAAGTGATTATGCCAATTTGAAGACGGATGATGGAATGATTTCTATTGAACCTGAAAATATTCGTGTTGGTGATATTATTGTTGTTAAAGTAGGGGAGAAGATTCCATTAGATGGTGTTGTGGTTAAAGGAAATTCAATGTTGGATACTTCTAGCTTAACAGGCGAGTCCGTACCTAGAGGAGTTCATAAAGATGATGAGGTTTTAGCGGGTGTTGTGAATCTAAATGAAATAATTGAGATTAAAGTTACCAAACCTTATAATGATTCAACTGTATCTAGAATTTTAGAATTAATGGAAAATGCAGCTAGTAAAAAAGCACCGATTGAAAAGTTTATTACAAAATTTGCAAAAATATATACACCAACAGTAGTTGGATTGGCAGTATTATTGGCTATTATTCCAATGTTTATATTTGATAATGTTGTGTTTACTGATTGGCTTTATCGTGCTTTAACATTTTTGGTTGTTTGTTGTCCATGTGCCTTGGTTATTTCTATTCCTTTAGGGTTGTATGCAGGTTTAGGTAAGGCAAGTCGATTGGGAGCTTTGATTAAAGGTGGCAACTATCTTGAATTGCTTAAAGATGTTGATACTGTTGTTTTTGATAAGACTGGTACTCTTACAAAGGGAACTTTTGAAGTTGTAGAAGTCAATGGTGATGATGATTTATTAGAATATGGTGCTTATGGAGAATATTATAGTAATCATCCAATAGCACAAAGTATTATAAATAAATACAATAAGAATATTGATGAAAGTCAAATATCTCATTATCAAGAAATTGCAGGTAAAGGTATTGATACTTACATTAAAGATGAACATGTCTTATTAGGTAATGCTTCATTATTTGAAAGTCATAATATTGAAGTTATTGAACCTCAGGCTGTTGGGACAATAGTTTATGTAGCTGTAAATAATAAATTTAAAGGTTCTATTGTAGTAGCAGATCAAATTAAGGAAACAACAGTCGAAGGTATCCAGATACTTAAGAAAGCTGGTATTACAAATACTGTTATGTTAACAGGGGATCATCATAAAGTTGCTATGGATATTGCTAATAGATTAGGTATTGATCAAGTTTATAGTGAACTATTGCCTCAAGATAAAGTATCACAATTAGAAAGTATTATGGAATCGAATAGTGGTGCTGTAGCTTTTGTGGGTGATGGAATCAATGATGCACCAGTACTCGCAAGAGCGGATGTTGGTATTGCAATGGGCGGTATTGGTAGCGATGCTGCCATCGAAGCTGCAGATGTTGTACTTATGCAGGATAATATAGCTACAATTGGAGATGCTATTGATATATCAAAGAGAACAAATACTATCTTAAAACAAAATGTTGCATTTATTCTTATTATTAAGATTGGTGTGCTCATATTAACAATGTTTGGTTTATCTAATATGTGGATGGGTGTATTTGCTGATGTTGGTGTTACTTTGATAGCTATATTAAATGCTATGCGTATTTTAAAATAAGTTTAAAAATTAATATAATTTTTACAATGAGAAGAAGGATTTCTTCTCATTTTTCTTTCTTTTAATAATTTGATAAAGTATAATGATAGCAGGAGGAAGTACGATGATATATACAATAACTTTTAATCCTTCATTGGATTATATTATGCATGTTGAAAATTTTGAATATGGAGAAACGAATCGTTCAAATAATGAAGAAATATTTCCAGGTGGAAAAGGGTTCAATGTTTCTACAATTTTACAACGTTTGGGCTATGATAATACGGCTATAGGATTTAAAGCAGGTTTTAGTGGTGATGAAATTGTTAGAATGTTAGAGAAACGAGGTTTTATTTTAGATTTGATATCTTTGGATGAGGGTTTTTCACGTATTAATGTAAAAATGAAAGGATCTAAAGAAACTGAGGTTAATGGCAATGGTCCTAATATACCAGCAGATAAATTGGTTTTACTCTTAAATAAAATAGATCAAATTAATAATGGTGATACTTTGATTATGGCAGGTAGTATTCCATCAACATTACCTAATAATATTTATGAACAGATTATGATTCGCTTACAAGGTAAAGATGTACGAATCATTGTTGATGCCACAAATGAACTATTATTAAAGGTGCTACCTTATCATCCATTTTTAATTAAACCCAATCATCGTGAATTAGAAGAAATATTTGATGTTTCTATTAGTAATCAAAAAGATCTTATTCACTATGCATCTAAACTTCAAGATAAAGGAGCTATCAATGTTCTTGTTTCTCTTGGAGGGGATGGAGCAATGCTTATAGATGAAAATAAGCATGTCTATCATTGCGAGGCAGCTAAAGGTAAATTAATTAATTCTGTGGGAAGTGGCGATTCTATGGTAGCAGGATTTTTAGCTGGTTATTTAAGAAATAATGATTATAAAGAAGCTATTCGTTTAGGTAGTGCATGTGGTGGAGCAACAGCATTTTCATTTGATTTAGCTGAAAAATCACTCATAGATAAGGTTTATGAAAGTATTAGTGTAGATATATTGTAATAAATAAGAAGGGAAGACCACTATGCAATTTGTGATAGAACATTTAAAGAAAGGTTTTGATGAAAAAGAAGTTTTAGTAGATATAGATTTTACTTTTGAGCAGGGTAAAATATATGGTTTACTTGGAAGAAACGGAGCTGGAAAAACAACCTTATTTAATTGTTTGAATGGTGATTTGAATATCGAAATGGGACGTTTCTATTTATTTGATGGAGATGAATATCAAGTTGATATGCATAAGATTGGCTATGTGACATCTACACCAACAGTACCAGAATTTTTAACTGGAAGAGAATTTTTGCAATTTTTCATTGATATTAATAAAGACAATATCAAGGATTTAAAAACAATTGATGAATATTTTGATATTGTAGGTATTAAACATAATGATAGAGATAGATTATTAAAAGATTACAGCCATGGTATGGCCAATAAGATGCAAATGCTTATTAATCTTATTTATAATCCTTTTATCTTACTATTGGATGAACCACTTACATCATTAGATATTGTTGCAGCAGATGAAATGAAAAAGATTTTAAGAAACATTAGAGAAGATCATATTTTAATCCTATCAACGCATATTATGGAATTAGCGATGGAGATGTGTGATGAAATTATTATATTGAATCATGGTGTTCTACAAAAAGTTGAGAGAAATCAAGATAAAATTATTGCCATACTTAAGGATGAAAACTATGATTAATACATTCAAACAATCATTTAAATTATCGATGACATATAAAATAAATCATTTTATCTATATATTAAAGAAGACACCGATTATCAAATATATGTTACCCTTAAATTTATATGCCAATAGAACATTGAAAAATATATGTATGGTTATATCTATTATACTTGATATCATAGCTTTCTTTTTGCGAAAAGCTTTATATATATTAGTTTTTATTGTGTTACCATTTATTTTATTGGATAAACCGGATTATTCATTTCTTTGGGTATTATTCTTTTTATCATTAGTAGGAGCTTTAATACATAATTATGATCTAGATAGCAGTGAAGATAAATATTATGCTTTAGTACTTATGCGCATGGACGTACATGAGTATGTGATGTCTACAACCATCTTTTATATGTTGAAAACATTCATTGGTTTCTTTGCATGTTTGTATTTCATTAATGATCCATTACAGGCTATGATTACTTCGTTGATGATAGTAGGTATGAAATCATTTATTTTAGCTATTAAGATATATTTATATAATCGCTATGACATTGATATCATTCAAACAGGTTGTACAATTATAGCAGTGATTATATTTGTGATTGGATGTTTAACATTCTACTTTGATTATTATTTGTCATTATCCATGATAAATAATAATTGTTATGTATTTATCGTATTAGGTGTACTCGCTTTTGCATATCTTTATAAATTTGATTACTATCTTCATATTTATAAGCGTATATTTAATAATAATAAGGATATTGATGTTAATCAAATTAATGAGAAAACTTATCTTGAACGTATAGAAAATAAACAAGTCAAAACTTCTAAACATGGTTTTGAAATGATGCATGATTTATTTATGGAACGTCATCATAAAGCATTATGGCGTATGACATACATCAAATGTATTGTTTGTGGGATTGTTGCTTGTATAGCTTTAGTTCTATTTATTTTTGTACCTAATATTATCGAAGAAGTATCAGTAGATCTGGTTAATGCTTTACCTTGTTTTCTATTTGTTTTATATATACTAAATAATAGTGAAGATGTTACAAGAACAATGTTCTCTAACTGTGATCATTCCTTATTGAAATATACATTTTATAGAGAACCCAAGAATTTATTGCATTTATTTTCTATAAGGCTTAAGGAATTGATTAGGATGAATAGTACTTATGCGTTTATCATTGCAATTACATATGCTTTTATACTATATTTATGTCATAATCCATTATATTATTCATTGATAGCATTTATATCAATAATATGTATGTGTATATTCTTTACTATTCATTATTTAACATTATATTATTTGATGCAGCCTTTTGACAAAAATAAGGAGATTGTCAAGCCTGCAATGGCATGAACTTAAGGGATTCGTATCTCTTGGGCTCATGCCTTTTTATATA
>JAJQDJ010000008.1 GCA_021202205.1 Erysipelotrichaceae bacterium | reverse complement strand
GAACAGGTAGTGAAAAGCCCATATATTATAACAAGCTTTGACACTACCTAATATATATATGAGGTGGAAATAATGAATAATACAAAATATATTGCTATTATAGGTGACATAATTAATTCAAAAGAAATAAGTAACAGGAATGAAGTACAAATTCAATTAAAAGAAACACTAAACGAAATCAACAAAAAATATTCATCAAATATCGCTTCACAATTTATGATTACGTTAGGTGATGAATTTCAAGGATTGTTAACAAAACAAGATGAAATATTTGATATTATCAATTTTATAGAGTTAAATATGTATCCTACCAAGATTCGGTTTGGAATTGGTGTAGGTCCAATTGATACTGATATTAATCAGACAAATTCTATTGAAATTATAGGACCTGCTTACTATAAAGCAAGAAACAACATCAATATACTTAATAATATAAAAAATAAAAACGAAAAGATATTAACAAATGTCATTATTGATTCTGGCGGAGACTATACAAATGAAGATCATCTTATTAATACTATTCTTTCTTTAATATATATATCAAAATCAAAATGGAATGATAATGCTATTAAAACTATTAAATTGTATATTAAAAACAATCATAATCAATTAGCTACTGCTCAACAATTAAATGTACAACAACCTGCAGTAAGCAAGACCTTAAAAAGGTGTAACTATTATACTATAGAAAATTCTTACAATGAAATTCGGTATATATTAAAAGGCAGAGAAAAAAGAATGGTATAAAACATTCTTGAAATATCGTCATTCATCCTCAAACATTAAATCAATACACTTACCATCTTCACCCAAATAGGTTTGGTTGAAGATTTTTTGAGTATCAAATAAATATTGCTGAGCATTGATAAGTGATGGTGAATAGTGAGTTAACCATAGTTCTTTTACGTTTGCTTTTTTCGCTAAGGTTGCTGCTTCACTAAACATCATATGTTTCTTTTGGATAGCTTTTTCCTTTTTATCTTCATCACCATACATGCCTTCACATATAAATAAATCAGAATCTTTAGCAGCTTCAACTATTGAATGAACTGGTCTACTATCTGTACAATAAGTGACTTTTAATCCTTTACGTTGATTCCCTAAGACCATATCAGGTGTATATGTCATATTGTTTTCAACAATGGTTTCACCATGTTGAAGTTTATTCCATAAAGATAAAGGAACATTGTTTGCTTTAGCTTTATTGATGTCAAAACGTCCTTGACGTTTGATTTCTATAGCATAGCCATAGCACAATACTTTATGATCAACTTTAAAAGCATGGATATGGTATCCATTAATTTCAAAATATTCATTTTTTTTGTTAATTTCTATACATTGAATAGAAAATGGTAGTTCAGGTGAAATGATGCATAGTGATTGAACAACTTTTGTAAGTCCTCTAGGACCTATCATAATTAATGGTTCAACTCTATTAGAATTAGCGATAGCCAATAACAATCCTGGTAATCCACTTATATGATCCGCATGAAAATGAGTTATACATATAATATCTATTGATTTAAAATGTCTATCAGCTTCTTTAATCGCTATTTGTGTTCCTTCACCACAATCTATTAATAAACTACTACCATTATATCTTAACATACAAGATGTTAACCAGCGATTAGGTAAAGGCATCATTCCTGATGTCCCTAATAAACATACATCTAACATAGTCTCACTCCTCACATTTAATCAAAATCATAAGCATCGATAGTATATCTATCAGTTTTATCTGGATGCTGTGCCAAATTAAAAATATGTGTTCTAATCGTATCTTCAAATAAGTTTTCTACACTATGTATATTTGAGAATTTCTGTTGATTTTTTAGAATTTCTAATTTTTCTTTCAATCGTTCAATACCATCATCAGATATAGTGAATTTACCATCATGTTTATCATGACATAATTTTAAGAATATTTGTACAAGTTCATCAATAGAAAAATCATCAAATAATACAGTTGTTGGAAATCTAGGTTTTAATGATACACTATCAAGATAAGAAATGATTTCATTTTCTTGTCCAGATAATATAATAATCAGATCATTCTTATATTTTTCTGTGATATCTAATAATAAAGTTATATATGCATTGTTACAAAGTAACAATTGTGCATCTTCCATAACTAAAATACCACCCTTGGCTTTTTCACAATAATTCATGAAAGATGAATTATTGAGTTCATAAGGTTTAACAGAGATAACTTTAGGTGTTTTAATAACACCTATGCTATAAAGCATTTGTCCAAATAATTTAGATACTGTTGTTTTTCCTGTACCTGAACGACCTAAAAACAACATATTCATATACATCGAAATCTCCATGTTTTCTTCTTTAAAGAATTGATAAATAGCTATTGTTTTCTTTATTTGTGTTTTGGCTTCGTTAATTCCTATAAGACTATCAAGTTCATGAACTAGATCATCATAAGATTTTATTTTATTTTGAATAATGACGTCTTCAGGAAGAATGCACCTTTGCGTAGGATGATGTTTAAGCGCTTGTTGTTTAACTTTTTGATAGGTATCTCTAACAACTCTCGCATTACCAAAGTCTTCTTCTAAAAGTTCTGAGGCAAAGAATTGTTTTAATAATGGTATTGCTTCATCATTGAGTTCATAGTTATCATCAATACATAACTTCTTAAATATTTCAGTTAATTCATCGTCTGTATAATCTTCAAATTCAATAACCTTATATATTCTTGATTTCATACCTGGATTGCTATGAATAAGATTTTCCATCTCCTTAGTATAACCCGCAAATATAACAATCAGTTTATCACTATTATTTTCCATCTCTTGAAGTAATGTCCCAATACATTCATCTTTAAACTTATCACTAGAAGATGGTTGGTTTTTATCAGGAGCTATCAAATAAGCTTCGTCTATAAACAAAATACCACCATAAGCATCTTCACAAGCTTTCTTTGTTTGTGGTGCTGTTTGTCCTATATATTGTCCTATAAAAACAATCTTTACTTTGCTTTTTTCACTAATACCTATAGAATATAAAATATCTGCAGCCAATCTTGCCACTGTTGTTTTACCAGTTCCTGGATTACCTGAAAAGACCATATGTAAAGGATTCTTTTTTCGGTCTAATTCACAATATTTTGTGAGTAAACTTAAATCTTTAAAAGCTTCTTTAACTGAAGTTAAACCGATTAATTGATTTAATTGTTCCGTGGCTTCTTCAAAGCTTTTGGTTTTATGATAGGCTGGTATACAATCTTCATGGAATACTTTATCGTTATAGTTGTTTCCAATATAATTCGTTACGATATCGTTGTATAGTGTTTCAGCAAAAGTCTTGTTTTTTAAAGAACTATTAGGATAGACATTTAAAATATAATCTTTTATATGATGATTAAAATGCTCAGTTGATGTATATTGATGATCTTCAATATACATCATAAGATAATGATATATTTGATCCTTATCCATATTAGGAATCATCATATGATGATTAAAAGTATGATTATAAAAGACTTCGTCTTTCATAATTCTATTCTTTAATATATTATCTGGTGAACATATAATAAATGTTAATGATGAATCATTGATATCATAACTAATATCCTTCCATATATTATCATACTTACGATGTGCTTTCTTAGATTCCTGTGATTGATCATCAAATTCGTTACAATCCATAATAACAATCATACCATACTTATATTCTTTAAACTCATCTAAGATTTTTTGATAATTCTGTACAAAGTAATTTTCATCACATATATGACATTTATTAGTGATACCTTTATAATTCATTTCTTTTTGAATAATATTAATAAAATCTTCTAAACGATCATTATCACCATGAAGCATCATATTATAATGAATGGTTTCATGTGTGTTTGTACGATATTTAATATAATTATTAATCGTATTAAAATCTTTATTAGATAAATGGAAATCTTCTAATTTTTCTATTCTTTTATTAACTTTTTCAAATAAGTTTAAAACAACAGCGTCTTCATCATCAACAGCTTTAACTCCATAACCTTGTTTTTGCATTTGTTGTAGCATTTTTATTGAAAATTGATGATTATGTTGAGCAGATTTATAGAAATAATTATAAGCTTTAGCATAATCCTGTTTTACATATTTACCATAATAATACATTTCCCCAAGATTATAGCAACCATAATCAGAACCCAACTTATCAGCTTTTAAATAAAGATTAAAAGCATTCTCATAGCTTTGTTGAACACCATTACTATTTTCATAACTTATACCAAGATTATTGTAAAGAGTTCCTAAATCAATCCTATCAATAAATAAACTATCAGATTGTTCAATCGCTACGTAAGATCTTTCATACCAATAACCTGCTTTTGATAAATCTTTTTCAACTCCACAGCCAAACGCATAAGCTAAACCAAGACGATACATCGCATAGGCATCTCCTAGTTGAATAGCTTGATTAAACAATTCGATGGCTTTTTTATAATCTTTTTCAACATATATGCCTACATAATAACATCTACCAAGTCTTCCAATAGCATTTACATGATTCTTTTGTGCTGCTTTTTCAAACCATGTAAAAGAGGCCTTATCATCTTTATTGATTCCTGCAATATTTTTAGAATAGGCAAGTCCTAATTTATACATAGCATCGCTTTCACCTTTGTTTGCTAGAATTTGATATAAACGAATGGCATATTGATAATCTTGAGTATCTTTTTTTGAATAAGTTTTATTGTAATTATCAAAGTAATATTTTTGTAAAATACTATCAGCCACATAATACATAGACTTATAATGTCCATTTCTAATACAATCATTTAATAATTCATTACCTTCTTTTTGTTTAATTTCACATCCATATTTATTTCCTTTTAAATAAATATCTGCTAATTCATATTGACTATCCAAATAAACAATTTCCTCATCTTGAGTTAATCCATTGATGCCTATTTTATTCTTTAATTCATCAATGATCATTTGAAATACTTTTATAGCTTGATCAATAGATTTTAATTGATATTTATATAGAGTTGCAATATTATATTTTCCATATATATAACCTCTCATTGCTGCTTCATCATACCATTTTAAGGCTGTTTGATAATTTTTATAATATACCTGATATATAATACCTATTCTATTATAAGCTCTCACTTGATTGATTCCTAGAGAAATAGGTTTTTTATAATAGGTAATAGCTAATTGATAATCAACTTTGGTTCCTCTTCCTTGTTCATACATTTCAGCCAAATGGTACGTGGCAAAAGGATGATTCTTATTGGCAGCTTTTTGATAATATTGAAATGCTTTTTGTAAATAAGTAACACTATGACTATTATTATAATAATTACCTAAATTATTCATACAATCTGTATTTCCAAGAGAATCACCATATTCAAAATATCGAATAGCTATTTTTTGATTTTTCATAACACCTTGTCCCAGAGAATACATATATCCCAACAAGAAACATGCTTGTCCATTATATTGATATATTTGTCTTAATATTATTAATGCATTTTTATAATCAGCATTATCATAATATTTTTTAGCTCTTATATATTCATTATCACTATTCATTTCACTATTTCTCCATTTCTTTTATTAAAATCAAATGAAGCTCGCTCGGGTCAAGACCCGGGGTATCTCTTCCCGCTTAGGCTCAAGCGATGTCTCAAATATTAAAGTACAATTGTTTGTACTTCGTACCTTGT
>JAJQDJ010000132.1 GCA_021202205.1 Erysipelotrichaceae bacterium | reverse complement strand
GCCCTCCAAATCAGCCCTCCCTTAATTCCAGTTTCATTTTACAATACGGGATAAAATTATCAATGGTGAACATGTTTCTGACGAAAGAGTTAGAAAACTATTGATATTACTTGTATTTTATAAATTCTGGATGACTATGTATTTGGATAATAAACATGAAAAATATGGTGCTCGTGGCGGAGACGCTGATAGATGCATGGATGAAATGAATCGTTATTTATTGGAATCCGGTTTTTCTACATTATACGTTGGCAATCCTTTTGACTGGATATTTATGTATGCTTTGCAGGATGATTATCCATTAGAAGCATTTAGAGATTTTATGAGTCGTGTTTATACAAACAATGAGCATAAATTAGTACCTCATACATTCACAAATCTAAAATAATTTTTTTGATGTTATAAAATAAATAGAGGAAATTATTATGGATACACGTACAGCATTAAAAAATAACACATTACTCAAATTTGATCAGTATAATCAATACATTATCAATAAAGAAATAGGAAGAGGTGCCACCTCCATTGTTTATGAAGCTTCTTATACAAACAATACAGGAAACAAGAAAACAGTTCGTATCAAGGAATGTTATCCTTTTAAACTTGATATACAAAGGACAGATTCTGGAAAACTCATAACAAATGAACAGGAAGCATTTAATGAATACAAGGAAAAAATGATTCACGCTTTTAAGATAAGTAATCAATTATTTGAAATAGATGGTTTAACGAATTCTGTATCAAATACAATAGATATCTATGAAACAAATAATACTATTTATATTGTTTCAACCTATCTTTAGGGTGAAACTTTAAACTATGATAATGTTCATTCTATTAAAGAATGTATATCGATTATTAAAAGTACAGCTAAAGCTATATTAAAAATACACAATCATGGTTATTTATATTTAGATATTAAACCTGGAAATATCTATATGATTGAAGGAACGACTGAAATTATACAGTTATTTGACTTTGATTCTTTAATACCAATTAATCAATTAAATGAAGATTTTAAGATATCCTATACGAAAGGTTTTGCTCCTTTGGAACAGCAATTAGGACAAATTAAACGTATAGGTAAACATAGTGATGTTTATGGCATAGGATCATTATTATTTTATTTGTTATTTAAAAGAACACCGACAGCTTTAGATTGTGGCTATGGGGCTAGATATGATTATAGTCTATCGCAATTTGATGAACATACTTATCAGGATTGTTTGTTCTATGAATTGTCTGATTTTTTTCACAAAACTTTAGCGAATTATTATCCTGATCGTTATCAGGATTTAAGTCAATTGATATTAAAACTTGATAAAATAGAAAAATATGCTGATCAAACTATCCCATTTATTATATCATCATATGTTTCTAAACCAACATTGTTAATCGGCAGAGATAATGAATTACAACAGTTAGATAGCTATTCTCAAGAACATTGTATAAATGTTTCAGGTATGGGTGGTATTGGAAAAAGTAGTTTGGTTAAAAAGTATATATCTAACAATCGTCGTAAATTTTATAGTGTTATATATGTTGATTATAGTATGTATGAATCAATGCATGATTTAATCATTGATGATAATCAAATATTTATCAATACGATTCATAAACTAGAGGAAGAAACAAATGATGAATATTATCAACGTAAGATTTACGCTTTACGTTTATTAGTTACAAATAAAAATATCTTATTTGTTATTGATAATTATAGTTTTCATAATGATTTAAAAGATATTTTGAATCTACAATGGAAAGTCATATTGATATCTAGACAAAAACCATCACTTATGACATATCCAACATTATACTTATGTGAAATAGATCATGATCAATTATCTATTTTATTTCAATCATATTTAGGTAGACAAATAAATGATAATGAAACGATTTCTTTAGATAATATCATTGATGAAATACATGGACATACGTTGGTCTTAGAATTACTTGCAAGACAAATATCAGCTAGTTATATGACTATTCAACAGGCATCAAATTTGATGAATCAATATGGTTTTTCTCATATAGCTAACGAAAAAATAGACTATACAAAAGATGAAACATATTATTATGATACATTAGGAAATATCATTCATGTATTATTTGATTTGAGTGCATTATCACATGACAGGAAGAATATTCTTAAAATATTATCTTTATTTCATAGTATAGATATTCATATGTTTTCAGATATGTTAGAACTTGATAATAAGAATGATATCAATGAATTAGAAAAACTAGGATGGATGAATATTGATGATATGATTTTATCTATGCATCCTGTTATCAAGGAAGTTATATCAAAATGGGATTGGATAGTATATCAAGATTCTTTAAATCAAACTTATTATTATTTCTTTCAACAATTAGAAGATAAAGAATACAAAGAAGGAAAATATAAGATTGCTCAGACTTATGTGCAATTATCTCAAGATGTATTGAGTAATATCGAAGATATATCACAAGAATATATACAATTATTGTATCATGTCATTATCAATGTAGGTCGTGATCAGGAAGAATATATCTTATTAAAAGCTAATCAAGTATTAAAATATCCACAATATCTAAATGCTGAATATATGATGAATATCTATGAAAAGATGATTGATATATATGATGCAAGAAGACAATATGATGAAGCCAAAAATATATTAGATAAGGCCAAGAATTATGCTTTTGAACATAAAAACAATTATATATTAGCATTATATTATGATTTATCGGTTCATTATTATGATGATGCTCTTGAAGGGTATTATACACCTCAAACAAAAGAACAAGAGAAAATCATCAAAACAATGATAAAAGCAGAAAATAAAGCTATTCATTATTATCATTTGGTTGATACAGATATGAGTAAAATTAATCAAATCAATTGTATGATATCTAAAATTATTTTCTATATTAGAAATCAACCAGAAAATAAAAAAGATATTTAAAGGTTATTTGATGATGTTGATAAAATCATTAAAAGATATCCTGATATTTATGATGATATCAAATATGGTTATCATATGGCACAAGGTTGGTATTATACATACGTAGAACCTAATTATCAAAAGATATGTGAATATATTAATCAAGAATATCAATATGTTGAAGAAACCTCTGCAACTCTATTAGAATTCATAGATAAGATGCTTATTCCTTATGCAAATATGACCTATGAATTAGGAAAAGATGATGAAGCTATATTGATATTGAATGATGGTATTCATAGATTAGAAACTTATGAAGAATATATACCATATATTAGAGAAACAATAGCATTATATTCTTATCTTATTGATATTTATATCGGCAAGAAAGATTTTATGCAGTGTCAAAATATTATCAATATTATTGATGATTTATGTAACAAAATTCATATTGATACATCATTATTCATAACAAATGAATTGAGAAATTACATTCAGGCAATGTTGTAGCATTGCCTTTTTGCATCCACAAATCCAGAATAAAAATATGTTATGGTAATATTTCATCATAGGATGGAGGATTTAAAATGAAGAAATTAATATGTTTGTTGTTATGTTTGGGTTTGTGTTTTGGTTGTAGCAGTTCTAATTCATCAACAGAAGAAGAAAATAATGATACTAATGTAGAAAAAACTATAACAACAGAAGAAACAGTTGAAGAGGATGATATTGAAGAAGTTGTTGAAACTGATACAGAGGAAACAGAAACAACAAGTGAATCAATTGCTTCATCAGGTATGCGTAGTGAATTTAAAGAAGCGATGGATTCTTATGAAGAGTTTTTTGATGAATATATTGCATTTATGGAAAAATATGCTGAAGCTGATTCTAGTGATGCTTTAAGTTTGTTAGCTGATTATTCTAGTTATTTAACAAAATATAGTGAAACAATGGAAAAGATGGATGCCTGGGAAGATGATGATTTATCTGATGATGAATTAGCTTATTATCTTGAAGTAACGGCACGTATAACCAAGAAGTTATCTGAAGCTTCTATTTAATAAAATGGGAAAGGATATACATTTACAAATCCAAATAAAAATAATCATATGATACAATTTTGGCATAAATTAGAAGGAGAATTATTATGAGAAAAATGAAGAAATTATTGTCAATTATGTTGGTAGCGTTTTTAGCTATAACAATGAGTGCATGTAGTAGCGGGACAACAGGAGACGATGGATCTAATGGAAGTGATTCAACAACTAGCAATGATACGATTAAAATTAGTGATATTGAATGGAATGTAGAATCAACAATAACTGATGGAGAAAGAGACTTAGAATTTAATTATACAAACAATTCAGATTACATTATTACCTATTTTGAAATCAGTTTTGTACAAACAGATGAAGTCACTGATGAACAAGTTGAATCATTCTATACAAATATTCAAAAGAAATATGATTTTGATGATGAAGTTATAGATGGATTAAAAGAAGATTATTCTGATGGTATAGAAATGCATGCTTATATTGATTTGATTGCAGATGTAGGTGAAAAATTAACGGGTTCAATATATTATTTTCAAGGATATTATTATATGAATGACTCAGATCAATACGCATTGGTTGAACCTGATATTGCAACTATTAAATATATTAGTAATGGAAGTATTTATACTGAATATTATGATTTCCAAGATGATAATTATGTTTTAGATGGTAATGTGGATATAGCTGATGAATTAGCAACATTAAGTTATGATTTGGTTAATTATATTCCAGAATTAGGAATGCCTATTATTGAAATTATAAATGATAGTGAAGATAAAATAACTTACGGTATGGATTCTGAAGAGTATAAGACATATATTACAGCACGTGATGAAGCTGGGTATAGTATCAATAAAGAAAGCAAAATGGATTCAGATTGGTATTACTATTGATTTAGATTATGATATTGATGAACAAGAGTTACGTTTAATGATTACTTCACCAGATTATACAGAAGAATAGGCTATTCTAATTATTAGAAAATGAAGTTTTTGAAAATATGAAATAAGAATGGATAAATAGAAGTGTTTAGTATTAATTTACGGGTGCTTAAAATGAACTGGTATATATCATTTATTAGAGAAAATGCAAATTTTGAAAGGATGGTTTATATGACGATTTATACAACTAATGAATGGAAAGGCTATGGAAAACAAAATTATTATTGGCATGAATATAGACTTGAAGGAAATGAGGTTGTTAAATATAAATGCCATAGACAAAAGTTTTTTGATGGTAATGAAAATGAATGGTGTGAAGAAGAATGTGCTGTGGACTCCTGGAATATTAATGATTCTATTATGCCAGAATGGTTGAAAAATTACTTGTAATATTTATACTTTTTTAATACTTAGTCTTGTCCTAAAGAAAAGAATTCATTAAGCTAGTTATTTAGACTGCTTATATGAATTCTTTTTGATTTGTCTATTAAAAAGAATTATAAACTGATATAATCATTTATATAAAAACTTTTGGAGGAAAAGACAGGAATGGAAAGATAATATTAAAGATGCCAAAACTATGTGATTGTTGTATGTATATCGATGGTGATATACAAATCATCGGATCATTAAAAGGAACGAAAGTGATTGAACTCCCTTATGGTCAACATATCATTAATGTTGGTATCAATTATGATGAAATGCCAGAAAGCAAGAGAGTCCATGGAGCAATGTCATTAAGTTAAGATTTGGTGACATTCCCCTTCTCAAAAATGAGAAG